>JACXUS010000295.1 GCA_014763785.1 Sphingomonadales bacterium
GGCGGGGCCTGCGGGGCCCGGCGGGACAGGTTTCAGACGTGATGGACGTGACGGTGTTGCGCGACGTCGGCGGCCTGCGAGAGCTGGCTGCGGTCCAGCTTGGAATTGGCATTCAGCACGGCCGGAAAGCCCGCATACCAGAAGCGCGGCACGAGATAGGGCGGCAGCTCGGCGGCCAGATCGCGGGCCAGACGCTCCAGCGCGCCCGCATCGGCATCGCCGATCACATAGGCATTCAGCGCCCGCGGTTCGCCGCGCAGAACATAGGGTTCGACCACCACATCCTCGACCCCGGGCTGGCTTCGGATATGCGCCTCGACATCATTGAGGTCGATCCGCACGCCCTGAATCTTCACCTCGCGATCCATCCGGCCAGGGAAGACCCAATCGCCCGCGGCGTCCTGCTCGGCCCAGTCGCCGCTGCGATAGCAGTCGGGGGCGGGGAAGGCATGGGCCTGTTTCTCGGGCTGGTTCAGATAGCCACGCGCAACACAGGGCCCCGAGATCAGCAATTCGCCACGCGGGGCGCCGGTGCTGGTGCGCAGCTGGACACCGGGGCGGGCGGCGCCGATCGGCAGCTCGCCCGGGCGCGCCAGATGATCGGGCGTGATATCGGCCGCGGTCACCGCCACCGTGCATTCGGTCGGGCCATAGGTATTGACCACCCGGCAGCCGGGGAAACGCTCGAACAGCGCGGCGACGATCTGCCGGGTGAGCGGCTCGCCGCAGAACAGGAACACGCGCAGCCCGGGCAGCATCTGCCCGTTGAATCGCGGGTTCTTCAGCATCAGCCGCGTGATCGAGGGGGTCGAGACCCAAAGCCCCGTCCCGGCCTCGGCAAGGCGGGTGATATAGGCGGTCGAATGGGCGAAATCTGCATGGTCGAGCGCCACAAGCGGATGCAGCCGGGTCCACGAGACCCACAGCTCGAACAGCGAGACGTCGAAACAATGCCGGATATTGCCGCTGACCGCCTGCAGCCCGTCCTCGGGCAAGAGCGCGGGCAGCCAGTGAATGAAATCCACGAGGTTGCCATAGGTGACCTGAATCCCCTTCGGCCGGCCCAAAGTCCCCGAGGAAAACATGATATAGGCGACATCGCCGGGCGCGCGCGGCGCCGGGGTCGGGGCCTCGCCCGCCAGCCGTGCCGCGGGGTCCACCGTGTGAATGCGGCAGGGCAGCCCCTGCAGCGCGGCCTGCACGAGCGCCAGATCCCCGTCGGCGTCGCTGGCGATCAGCACATCGCCCGCGCCGCATTGCTCGACGATCTGACGCAGGCGACCCGCGGGGGTGTCGCGCTCGACCGGCACCAGCGCCATGCCCGCCAGAAGGCAGGCCCAATAGGCGACCGGATAGCGCAGATCCTTGTGCCCCCAGATCACCACCGGGCGACGCCGCGCCGCATCGGGCTCAGCCATCAGCCGCGCGGCCAGCACCGCCGAGGCCTGATAGAGTGCGCCGAAGTCCAGATCGCGCCCGCCCGCGCAGCGATAGGCCGGGCCGGGCGCGCTGGCAAAGCGGCGATGCACCCGCCCGAGCAGCGCGGCCGGATCGGCCATCTCCTGCACAAGGGCCGTCATGCCGGCACCGCAGCCTTCAGACTGCTGTCGATCATCGCGGCGAATTTGCCCACGGTCTCGAACTCGGTCGGGCGCAGTTCGGCCGGGTCGATCTGCAGGTTCGGCACGCGCTCTTCCATCATCATGAACAGCTCCAGCAGCAGGCCGCTGTCGATGCCCAGATCATCCTCGATCCGGGTCTGCGGCGTGATCCGGCTCGCATCATCCATATCCAGCAGCGAGGCCAGCGCTTCGATCACCAGCGTTTCCATGGTCGTCGTCATCATCAGTTCCTTTCGTGGCGTTTGATCTGCGGGAAGGGGGTCATTCGGCCGGTTGCAGCGCGGCAACCGGGGCGCGCGGGGCCTCGAACCGGGCGCTCAGCGCCGCCCGGTCGATCTTGCCATTCTGGGTGCGCGGCATCGCGTCCCAGATCATCACGCGAAACGGCACCGAGGCGGGCGCAAGGCGGCTGCGGCACCAGTCCAGCAGCGCCTCGGGCGTTGCGGTTCCGGTGACATGGGCCACGCAGACCTGTCCGTGAACCGGATGCGCGGCCCCCAGAACACAGACCTCGCTCACCAGAGCATGGGCGCTCAGAACCGCTTCCACCTCTGACGGGGCGACCTTCTCGCCGCCGATCTTCAGGATATCGTCGGTGCGGGCGACGAAATACAGGAAGCCCTCGGCGTCCAGACGGCAGATGTCGCCGGTATGCAGCACCATTTCGCCGGGCAGCGGGCCGGGCTTCAGCCGCCGCGCGGTGGCCTCGGGGTTCTGCCAATAGCCCTTCATCACCGTGGCGCCCCGGATCACCAGCTCGCCCGTGGCCGAATGGCGATGCGCCTGACCCGCGTCGTCGATCACCCACAGCTCGGTATTGGGGATCGCGATGCCGACCGATGTCTTGCGCCGCTGCAATTCCTCGGGCGGCAGATAGGTGCAGCGGTGGCATTCGGTCAGCCCATACATCGAGAAGACGCGTGCCCCGGGCAGGACGGCGCAGATCGTGTCGATCAGCTCCGCATGCAGCGCCGCTGCGGTCGAGGACACCAGCCGCACCCGCGACAGATCGAAGCGATCGGCCAGCGGGGCGATCATCGGCACCATCGTCGGCACCAGCGGCAGCACGGTCGCGCCGCTGTCCTGCAGGCGCTTGAGCGCGAAGAACGGCTGCGCGAAGCCGGGTTCGGCCCGCACCGAGGCCCCGGTCAGCGCGGCCATGTTCACCTGATGCAGCCCGTAATCGAAGCTCATCGGAATGGCGCAGAAGATGTGATCCTCGGGCTGATAACCCAGATATTCCGCGACCGAGCGCGCCGCGGCCGTCATGTTCAGATGGGTCAGCATCACGCCCTTCGGCGCCCCGGTCGAGCCCGAGGTATAGATGATCGCCGCCAGATCCAGATCCAGCACCGGCGGCTGCGCCAGCGTGGCCGGGACCTCGTCGCCCGCCGCGGGGGCCGCCAGCCGGTCGGCCTCGAGCACGGGCAGCGCCTGCCCGGCTTCGGCCTGCGCCTGCGCGACGGTCTCGCCCAGAGCGCTGTCCGCGATGATCGCGCGCGGGGTGCAGTTGCCAAGGATGAAGGCGAGGCGCGCGGGGAGGGTCTCGGGGTTGAGCGGGACGGCGACCGCCCCCGCGGCCAGAATGCCCCACCACGCCACGCAGAAGGCGGCGGAATTGGGCTGCATCAGGATCACCCGATCGCCCCGGCCGACCCCGCGGCGGGCAAGCTCGGTGGCAAGGCGCGTCGCGGCGGCGGCAAGGTCGCGATAGCTCAGCGCATGATCCTGATCGACCACGGCGAGGCTCTCGGGCGCCCGGGCGACGGCATCGGCCAGAAAGCGGGTCAGCAGTCCACTGGAAGCACTCATGATGCGTATTCCTTCGATGAGAGGGCGGGGGATTGGGA
>JACXUS010000296.1 GCA_014763785.1 Sphingomonadales bacterium
GATCCGCCCCGCAAGTGCGCCCATATCCGGCGCGGCCCAATCGCCGGGACCGGAGACAGGCGGCAGCGCCGCATCGGATGCGAAGAACTCGGACAAGGACACCTCCCCGAAGCGGGGCCGCCGTCAACGGCCCCGGCGCCGGTCGTCAGGTTTCGGTGGGCTCGGCGAAGTCGAGGTCGCGGCTCCAGCCGGTGTTTTGCAAGACCATGCTCTCGATCGTGACATTCGAGGCATTGGCGTCGAGCTCGGGCAGCGCGGTATATTCCGACACCCAGCAATCGAAGACGTTATAGACCTTGGCGATCTGGCCCTGTTCGTTGAGCAGCTCGATCAGGATGTTGCGGCGGAAATTGCGCAGCGAGATCGCGCTGTCGCCATCGGTGGAATAAACGAGCTTGGCCCAATCCTCGAATTCGGTGTCATGGGTCACGCCGCGTTCCAGCGTGATCGCCTCGAAACTTTGTTGGCCGGGCATCAGGCGCTGGGTCTTGGGGTCGTTGCCCTCGCGGAACTTGACCGGCTCGGTCGATTGCTTGAGCGCCGAGACCTTGGAGATGCCCGCGACGTAGCGCCCCTCCCATTTCACGCGGAATTTGAAGGCCTTGTAAGGGTCGAAGCGGTGGGTGTTCACCGTGAAGAGTGCCATGGATAATCCCTCAGCTTTCCAGCGCGCCAGCGATCTGTTGCAGATAGAGGATGACGAATTCGGCGGGTTTGAGCGGCGCAAAGCCCACCCAGATATTCACCCGCCCAAGGTCGCGATCGGCCTGCGGCGTGGTCTCGGCATCGCATTTGACGAAATAGGCATCCGATTTGGTGCGGCCCTGAAAGGCGCCCTGTCGGAAGAGGCCGTGCATGTAGCTGCCGACATTCATCCGGATCTGCGCCCAGAGCGGCTCGTCATTGGGCTCGAAGACCACCCATTTCAGCCCGCGATAAAGGCTCTCCTCGATATTTAGCGCGAGGCGGCGGATCGGGATATATTTGTATTCCGAGCCGGTATCGTCATCGCCGTCCATCGTGCGCGCGCCCCAGGACACGATGCCGGTGGGGAAGGACCGCACCACATTGATCGCGCGCGGGTTCATCGTGCCGTGCTCCATATCCGAGAACGGATATTCGAGCCCGTTGATGCCGCGGATATCGGCCTCGATGCCCGCAGGCGCCTTCCAGACGCCGCGCGAGCCGTCGATCCGCGCCATCACCCCCGCCATCGCGCCGCCTGCGCCCACGAAATGGTTGCGGCCCGCTTCGGCGATGCGCAGCCGCGGATAGTAAAGCGCGGCGTGATCCTTCACGAGGCCGGTCTTCAGCGCGGTGACGCCCGCGGTTGCGGCCTGCGCCGTGGCCCAGGTCACCGGCGCATCCATGATCAGGAAGGCGCGGCGGCGCTGGCAGAAGATCGAGGCCGGGCGATAAACATCGGCCATGTCGAGCCCCGAGCCATGCGTCGGCGGCAGCACCATCAGGTTGAACAGATCAACCTCGCGGTCGATGATCGGGAAGGCGGCCTCGTAATCGGCCTGGGTCGGCGCCGCGCCATCATCCCCGGCCGCGCCCGGGACCTGAAAGCCCGTGATCCCGCCGGTGCCGAGCATCGCGTTGCGGGTGTTTTGCGTGGTCAGCGGCCCAAGGTCGAGCCCGGTGCCCGCGCCGCCCGCGGCATTGGTGACGATCGCGCCGGTAAACAGGTCCGCCTCTTCGCCCACCGCCTCGATCAAAAGCCGCAGCCCCACCACCCGCGCCGACCACGGGAAGGTGCGCTCGCGCCCCGTGCGATAGGTGTTGATCGCATCGCGGATCGTGCCCAGCGCATCGAGATAGCCGCCCGCATGGTCGTTGGGCCAGGCGTCGGCGGTCGCGCGCCAGATCGGATCGGCGGCCGCGGTCGTCACCAGATCGACCGAGATCGCCGCACTCGGCGCCCAGCCGCCCGCGGCCTGGCGCTCGGGCAGGCGGATCTCGGTGATCGCATCTTGCCGCGCGGCCATGATCGCGCCCCAGGCGCCGCCAATCGGATCGAGGGCAATGCCATTCGGCGCCGGGCGGTTGCCGGCAAAGGCCGAGGGCTCGAGCCCGCCTTGGCCTGCGCCGAGCATCAGGAACATCGCCATATCGGCGGCGGCGGGCGCGGGCAGCACCCGCAGATCGACGCCCACACTGTCGGCGGTCAGCTGCAAAAGGGCGCTCGCATCGCCCTCGGCCACGGGCGGCAGGGGGCCGGGCAGAAAGTCTGCGGTGACGGTCTCGCCGGTGGCGGCGAGGCCCGCGTTGATCGCCGCGGTCAGATGCTGGGCGTAAAGCGCCAGCATCGCGGCGCCGGTCGCGGGCGGGGCGCCGGCCGCCGCGGCGGCAACGGCGGCCGGCACCTGATCGAGGCCCGGCACGTCGATCGGCGCGCGGGTGCCGATCCGCAGCCGCAGCGCGCCATGGCTCATCATCACCAGATCGAGCGCGGCCTGAACCGTGCCCGGGGTCGCGTCGGTATAGGGGATCGGATGGCCCGCAATCGAGCTGCCCCCCACGCCCGGCGCGGCCGACAGATCGGTCGCGGTGACGCGCTTCGAGCGCTGGGTGAGGATCGCGGGGGCAAAATTCGGGCTCGCCGGATCCATCGAGAGGTTGCGGAAGGTCTCGACCTCGGCGCGGCTGGTGCCGCCGGAGGCCAGCGGCACCGAGCGCCAGATCTCCATGTTGAACTCGGCCTCGGGGTTGGCGGCATCGTAGCTGACGCGGGTGCGGATCCGGTCGCCCGCGGCGCCCTCCTGCCGGGCGCTCAGCGCCAGTTTCGGCGCGCCATCCTCGCCCAGAAGCTGCATCGTGGCGGGGGCTGCGCCCTGCGCGATGCGCATCACATAGCAATCCGAGCCCCCGTTGAGGAAGAACAGCTTCACCTGACGGGGCAGGTCCGACACCGTGCCATCCTCGCCAAAGGCGCGGGCGACATCGGAGTAATTCAAAAACCGCGTCGGGCGGTTGATCGGCCCAAGCGCGGTGGCGCCGATGAACATGGTGACCGAGGTCGACACCCCGGCGATGCTGCGCACGCCGCTTGGGACCTATTGAACGTAAACGCCGGGATAGCTTGTCGCGACCGCCATCATTCCCACTGTCAATCCGTTGCGGCGCACGAATCCGGGGCGCTGAAAGCACCCGAAGCGCGGCCCTATCTGTCGTCCGGGCGCGAAAACCCGTCCGGCGGAAAGCCCGCCGGTTTCCATGTTCTTGAGTTAAAGCAAAGGCTTGCGTCCCGGGCTTGAGGATAGCGCAGCAATTCGTTTCCGGTTAGGGAAAAATTCTTAACGATTGTTGCGCGACCATGACAGCGCGCGGGGGCCAGGGCGCGCGCGGGTGACGTTGGGGAAATTGCAAATCACTTCAACGGGCTGCCTGCGGTTCTTCATGTGGATAAGACGCGGGTCAGGGGGCGGCGCCGCGCGGGTCTGCGACCCGCGCGGCGCCG
>JACXUS010000297.1 GCA_014763785.1 Sphingomonadales bacterium
GCTCGCTCTTCAAATCGCGCTGAGGCCGGGAGCTGTGGTGGGGGCGCCGCCCGGGGGCCAAGGCCCCCGGCGCCCCCCGCGCCACCCCGCGCTCAATTCCCGGCGTCGGGGCCCGCGGCGCCGTGCGCTTGGCGCAGTTCGGGGCGCAACCGCGCCAGCCACAAGGCCAGCACCAGAAGCGGGCCGTTGTCGGCCTCGCCGGTCTCGACCAGCGCCATCAGATCGTCGAAGGAGATCAGATGCGGGCGGATGTCCTCGCCCTCGTCCTCCATGCCGCCGGGGCGCGCGGCCCCCTCGGGCAGATCGGCCAAGCCAATGAAACAATAGGTATATTCCGACTTCGCCCCGGGCGAGGGATAGAAGCTCGGGCCCGCGATCAGGGCCCCAAGGCTCAAACCCGCCTCCTCGCCCGCCTCGCGGCGCGCGCAGTCCTCGGGGCTCTCGCCCGGATCGACGCGCCCGGCGATCGGCTCCAGCATCCAGGGGTTCAGATCGCCGCGCGCCAGGGGCCCGGTGCGGAACTGCTCGACCAGCAGCACCCGGTCGCGCGCCGGATCATAGGGCAGCACCACCGCCGCATCGCCGGACACGAAGGCCGCGCGGCTTAGCGGCGCGCTCATCCCGCCGTCAAACAGCCGGTGCCGCAGCGTGTAATCCTCGACCGCGAAAAACCTTGCGTAAACGGTGGACAGGGCCGTCACCTCGACATCGCCGGGCCCGGCCGCACGACGCAGGCGCGCAGGCTTGGCCCCCGCCCCCGCCCGCAGCCGCGAGGCAGCGCGCACCTTGATCTGTCCATAGCGCGCCAGCGCCTGTTCGGCCGGGATCTGACCGCGCAGCGCCATGAATTCGCGCGCAGCCTCGGGGGCGATCGCACCCCAGCGCGCGGCCCAATCGGCCAGCACCCAGGGCGCGCCCGCCTGCCAGCGCCCCGGCGCGGGCAGATAGACCCGGGCGGCCCGCGCGGTCCCGGTCGCGTCGCGCGCCTCGATCACCTCGGTGACATAGCCGGTCTCATAGAAATCGAGCCGCGCCTGATCCTCGGGGGTGACCGCGACCAGAAGACCGGGCGCCGCGCCCGCGCCCGACACCAGCACCGGAAAGCCGAGCCCGGCGCCCGCGGCATCCTGCGCCTCGCGGATCTGATAGCCTTCAAGGACGGCGGGGCTGACCTCGGGCAGATGGCCCAGAACCGCTTGCAACAGCGGCGGATGGCACAGGGTGCCATAGAAAAAATAAAGCAAAATCCGTATCCTGTGCGCCGTTCCTGAGACAGCGGATCAGCGCCAGCGACGCCCCGCCCAAGCCGCGAGTATAGCCGTGATCGCCCCGCCAAGAAAGAGCGTGCCGATCACATCGAGCTGCAGCGCGGCATAGCCGAGCAGCGCGCCCTCGGTCACGATATCGGCCAGCGCCTCGCCCGGGCCGTCATAGCGCATCCGCAGCGCCTTGTGCAGCATCTGCACCGCGCCCAGAAAGCCGAGCCCCCAGATCGCAAGATAGAAGGACGCGCGCAGCCCGGCCGCCGCCGACCGTCCCGGCGCCTCGGCCGCAACGCCGATCACCCGCCAGCCCAGCAGCAGGCCGAAGGAGGCCGCAACCAGCGTCAGCCCCGCTATCTTGGTGCCCTCGGGCATATAGGGCACAATCGCTTGCGATGTCATCACCCCGGTCAGCGCCAGCCCGAGCGCCCCGACCAGTTTGGCCATTGTTGGCATCATCGCCGAATCGTTGCGCAGAACGACGCGCTGCATGGAAGCCCTCTTCCGTTACGGTAACCAGTTCCTTGATGCGCGTCGAATATGGCGATTTTGTGGTTTCAGCGCGGGAGCGTTCCGTAAACGTCAAGCGCCCGCGCCCGGCCCTCGGCCAGATCGACGATCCGCGCCGGATAGCCCCGCGCCGGATCGAGGCCCCAGGACCGCGGCACGGCGGCGAAGAAATCGCGCGCGGTCTCGGGCGGGTTGCGCTGGCCTTCCTGAATGAACATCCGCCTGTAATGACCTGATTTATCGAACTTTTCAGATTGACCATCGGGATTGAAGATCCGGAAATAGGGCGCCGCATCCGGCCCCGAGCCCGCCACCCATTGCCAGCCCATCGCATTGGCCGCGGGGTCCCAGTCGGTCAGGCAGTCGGCAAACCACGCCAGACCCACCCGCCAATCGGTCAAGAGATGCTTGGTCAGATAGGACGCCGCGATCATCCGCGCGCGGTTGTGCATCGTGCCGGTCACATACACCTGCCGCATCGCCGCATCGACGAAGGGCTCGCCGGTCATGCCGCGGCGCCAGGCCTCGGCCTGATCATTGTCGCCGCGCCAGGGAAAGCCGTTCCACTCCTCGCGCCAGTTGTCGCGGTCAAGCGCCGGAAAATGAAAGAAAAGATGCCAGGCGAATTCGCGCCAGACCAGTTCCTTGAGGAAATGCTCGGCACCCGCTGCACCCTCTTGCCGGGCGCGCAGGCCGCCATGCCAGATCCGGCGCGGGCTGATCTCGCCATAGGTCAGGTTCTCCGACAGGCCCGAAGTGGCGGGCTCGGCGGGAAAGTCGCGCCGCTCGGAATAGCGCGCGATGCGCTCGTCCAGAAAGCGATCGAGCCGGGCAAGCGCCGCCGCCTCGCCCACACAGGCATGTTTGGCCAGCACCGCCGCGCCCCGGTTCAGCCCGGCGCCAAGCCGCCAATCCGCAAGATTTTCGCTGGCAGGCCAATTATTTGCGGGGCGAAGTTCATGTGGCGCGGGCAGCAGCGGCGCGACCGGCCGATCCTGCACCGCGCGCCAATAGGGGCTATAGACCCGATAGGGCCCGCCGGTCTTGGTCTCGACCTCCCAAGGCTCGAAGAGAAGATGCCCGGGATGGGATTGCGCGGCAATGCCCGCCGCGCGCAGCGCCGCCTTCACCGCCGTATCGCGCGCCCGCGCCGGCGGATCATAGAGCCGCGACCACTGCACCGCCCCCGCCCCCGTCTCCGTGATCAGCGCGCGGAGCACGTCCAGCGCCGGGCCGCGCCGCAGGATCAGCCGCGAGCCCCGCGCCGCCAGATCGCGCGCCAGCGCCGCAAGCGACTCACCCAGCCGCCATTTCGCCGCAGCGCCCAGGGCCTCGGTCTCGGGATCGAGCACGAAAACCGGGATCACCGCCCCGCCGCCCGCCTGCGCCGCCGCCAGCGCCGCCGTCAGCGCGGCGTGATCGTGCAGGCGCAAATCGCGGCGAAACCAGAGAAGGACGGGCGGGGATGTCATGGCGGACCTCGGCGGGTGATGGCAGGGTTTTGCCATAACTATCGCTCCGGGCAGAAAAAACCAGCGATCCGAAGATCGCGCTGCAACCCGATGAAATATTTAACATTTCAAGCGGGAAAGCGGCAGGTTTGCGGCAGGGTCAATTTGTCGAAAATGCACGCCGTTCCGTTAAGCCCGCATTGAGGATAGAGGCCTAAAACCCTTGGGACAGGGGGGG
>JACXUS010000298.1 GCA_014763785.1 Sphingomonadales bacterium
GAAAAGCCCCATTCATTGTCATACCAGCCAAAGACCCGCAGCATCCCGCCTTCGGTCACCCGCGTCTCGGGCAGCGCCATGACCACGCTTTCGGGCCGCGCCCGCAGATCGGTCGAGACAAGCGGCAGCGTGGTTGAGCCCAGAATGCCCGGCCCCAGCAGCTCGGCCGCGCCGGTGAAGGCCGCGTTGACCGCCTCGACCGTGACCGGCTGCGCGGGCATCACCGCCAGATCGACCGCCGAGACGCTGGCCGTCGGCACCCGCACCGCCTGCGCGATCACCCGCCCCGCCAGATGCGGCAGCACCTGCCCCACGAGCCGCCCCGCCGAAGTGGTCGTCGGCACCATCGACAGCGCCGCCGCCCGCGAGCGCGCGAAATCGTCGAGGCCCCCCTTGCCGCGCGGCGCATCGACCGTCGGCTGGCTGCCGGTATAGCAATGGATCGTCGTCATCGTGCCAGTGACGGCCCCGAAGCGCTGATCGAGCAGCTTCAGAAGCGGCGCCAGCGCATTCGTCGTGCAGCTGGCATTCGACAGGATCGGCTGATCGGCCAAAAGCTCGTCATTGGCGCCGAGCACCACCACCGCATCGGCAGCAGCCGAGGGCCCCGAGATCAGCACCCGCCCCGCGCCGCCGCGCAGGCCGCGCTCCGCCACCGCGCGGCTCTCGGCGCGGCCGGTGCATTCCATCACCACATCGACATGGGAAATGTCGAGGCAGGACAGATCCTCGACCCGGTGCAGCGGGATCCGGTGCGGCCCAAAGGCCAGAACGCCGTTTTCCGCCACGACCGGCCCCGGCCATGGCCCAAAAACGCTATCATAACCAAAGAGATAGGCGCAGATCTCGGGCGTGGCGATATCGTTGATGCCGACGATCTCGAGCCCCGGCCAATGGTCCGGATGCAGGGCCCAGGCCCGCAGAACCGACCGGCCAATCCGCCCGAACCCGTTGATGAAGACGCGCATGTCACCCCCTGAGAGCTGTCAGGCCCCGACCTTAGGCCGAGCCGCGCGCGCCCGGAAGGAGGCGATTGATACGGTTACAATGGCGCGCCGCTCAGATCACCCGCGCCCGCGCGAGCTGGAAGTTCACCTTGATCTTTGCCGCCAGAATCGCGTCATGCAGCCGCCCGCTCATGAAGATTTTTTTGCCGAGCTTGGACTCTATCCACAGATCCGGCCCCTCCAGCGCCGCGGCAGTGACGGCGATATCGCCGTCCTCGAGGTCGTAAGCGCCCCATTTGTCGTAGCCGACAATTTTCTTTTTGAACACATGGCGCAGCTTCTGGCACTGCTCGATCACCACGCTGTCCTTGATGCAGCCGAAATTCAGCAGATAGAACGGCCCCGGCAGGGGGGTGACCTTGTCGGCCTGGTAGATCGGGAGTTCGATCAGACCGCCCTCGCCCAGATCGAACTGCTTGAGCACTTCGGCCAGCTTACCCCGCACGGCATAGAAACCGCCAGCCATGAACAGGTCCTTCTGCCGCGCCCAGCGTTTTTTATCAAAGACATACATTGCTTCGACGAACTCTTCGCGTTTCAGGGCGTGACCGTCGTAATGGCGGTGAATCGCGGAACGTACATGTCCGGGAGCGACGCCAAGAATGATCGTCGGCGGTGCCCAGTCCTCGCCATAGTATTTCTCGCGGATCCCTTGCTCGTCGCCGACCCCGCCCCCCATCATCACCGAACTGACCCAGACCTCTTGCGTCATGACAATAGCACTCCAATCACATCCGCCCGCGCGGGGGGCCTCAAATACTGCGTCAAATCTGAAATGCTGGCGATCCCGGGAGGGCTCGAACCCCCAACCCGCTGCTTAGAAGGCAGCTGCTCTATCCAGTTGAGCTACGGGACCGCACCGCCCCTATTTGCGCGATGATCGGCGCTGGTGCAAGCGTCTGGCGCTCAGATCGCCAGCGTCATGAAGGTCGAGTTCGGATCGGGCTTGTAGCCCTCGAACGGCGGGCATTCGAGGAACCCGGCCGAGAGGTAAAGCGCGCGCGCTGGCGCGAAGGAGCCCTGCGACCCGGTCTCGAGGCTGAGGCGCGCATAGCCCGCTGCCCGCGCCTCGGTGATCAGATGGCCGAGCATCATCCGCGCAAGGCCCCTGCCCCGCAGCTCGACCAGCACATGCATCGACTTGATCTCGGCATGGCGCGCGTCGATGCGCTTGATCGCGCCCATGCCGACCGGGGCGCCCGCTTCGCGCATCACGAAAAACGCGATGCCGGGGGCGGCCAGCGCATCGGCGGGCAGCATATGGATCGATTCGGGGGGCGTGTCTTCGTGCATCGCGGCGGTATGGCGGGCATGCAGCGTCGCAAGCTCCTCCTGCACCGGATGTTCAAGGGTGATCGTGATCATCGGGACCTCCTGCGCGGCAGTGTCGATCAGCGCGCGGGGAAAGGAAAGGGGCTCAATCGGCGGCCAGCGCCGCGGCCCGGGCGCCCGCGGCCGCCAGCGCATCGGCAGGCGCCAGACGCAGCATCAGACCGCGCTTGCCGCCATTGATCACCACCGGATCGCTGCCCGCGACGCCCGCCGCCTCGAAGGCTGTGGGCACGCGGCGCTTCTGCCCGAAGGGGCTGATCCCGCCGGTATGGAACCCGGTCAGCCGCTCGGCCTTGTCGGGCGGCATCATCGCCGCGGATTTGCCGCCAAAGGCCGCGGCGACACGCTTCATCGACAGGCTGCGGTCCGCGGGGATGACCGCGCAGGCGGGCTTGCCGTCGACCTCGACCATCAGGGTTTTCAGCACGCGGGCGGGGTCGGCGCCGATCGCCGCGGCAGCCTGCATCCCGATCCTGTCTGCGCCGGGATCGTAAGTATATTCAAGCACTTCGAAGGCGATCTTGAGGCTTTGCAGGGCGCGGATGGCGGGGGTGGCGGTGCTCATCTCGCGCCTCACAAGGTCGAATGCAAAAGCCCCGAGGCGAACCCCGGGGCGCGTGATGGCCGTTCAAGCGGGGCGCAGGCACGCCCCCGCGCCCTCAATGCGTCCAGTTCGCGCGGCGGTCGCTTGCGAAATTCTCGCCATAGCCGCGCGGGCGGATATTGGCAGCACGCTTGTGCGCTTCGGTCACGACATAGTCGAGGCCCTGCTCCTTGGCATAGGCCTCGGCCGCCTCGCGGCTGTCGAATTTCAGCCGGACCTGCGCCTGCGTGTCGGCGGAGCTGGTCCAGCCCATCAGCGGGTCGATCTCGCGGGCCTCGGCCGGGATATAGTCGAGATACCAGACCCGGGTCTTGGCCTGACCGGATTGCATGGCATTGCGGGCCGGTTGATAGATACGCGCGCGCATGGGCAGATCTCCTCGAATACCGCCCCTTCTTAGCCGCTCGGCACAAAAGCGCAAGAGTTTGGCGCATCGACAGCCGCCATGGGCGCCTCCCCAATCCGCGGTGCGGGGGCCTCCGGCTTGGGGAAAGGACGCTACCGGCCAGCTG
>JACXUS010000299.1 GCA_014763785.1 Sphingomonadales bacterium
GATCAAGCACCGGCGCCGCTTCCTGAAAGACCGGCTCCAGCTTGCGCAGGCGTGCCCAGCCCTGACGCGCCGCCACAAAGCTGCGCCAGCTGCCGATGGCGGAATCCACCGGGGCCATGGTGCGGCCCATCATGATGGACGAGGCGATCATCACGCCCGCAGAGGCTTCCTGCTGGATCACCAGCCACGCCCCAACCGCAAGGATGGCCGATTGCAGCGCCTGCCGGACAGCGCGGGATATGGCGCTCATGGTGCCGCTGGTGTCACCGGCGCTGCGGTTGGCGGCAAGGTAGGCAGCGTTCTCCACTTGCCAGCGGTCAGAGATGCGGTGGGCAAAGCCCATGGCCTGGAGGCTTTCGGCGTTGCGGCGGGTCTGTTCGGCAAGGCTGGAGCGGGCAGCACCGCGTTCGGCAGCAACCCGGGAGGGCTGGCGCGCTGACACATCGGCAAAGACGGTGATCACGCGCTCGACGTCGCGCTGCTCCTCGTCGATGTCGATCGTCAGGCTGCCGCCCAGGGTCAGGATGCACTCATCGAGCGATGCGGTGATCTTGTGGCCCTCGTTCATGTGGATGATGTTCATGGTGCGTCCTCACTGGTAGCGCGGATTGAGAAGGGTCCAGCGGACATGGACATTGTCCGCGCTGCGCGTCTGGCGAAGCTTGAAGCCGTTGCGGGCCTTGTCGTAAACCACGAGCGTTCCGACCGCCGCCGGATCGGTGGCGCTCTCGACCTCCAGCTCGACGGCATAGTCGGACGCCGGAAGCGCCTCGGGGAAGGACACCGATGCCCAGGGATCGAAGGTGGTCAGCCAGGCGTTCGCGGCCTGGATCACGCGCAGATCGGTCAGCGTGACCGCCGACAGGCTGTTGCCGGTGTTGTTGGCGGGCACGGTCACCCGGTAGAGCGGCAGGCCGTTGTCGGGCACCTCCTGCGCGATCTGTACCTCGTAGCTGCTGCCCGAGCCGATCAGGAAGGCGTGGTAGTCCAGCGCCTCGCTGGTCTCGTTCGAGGGCACCGAGACGTGATAGTCGTCATCGGCCAGCGACACGATCATCCCGTCGATCTTGGCGCGGCTGACGCCGGTGCCGACCGTGCCGGATTGCGACAGATGAAGGGCGCGGATGTCGGATTTGCTCAGCACCATCCCGGTGATGACGTGCTTGTTCTTGATGACCACGGACCCCTGCGCCAGCACCCGCTTGCGCAGCACCTGCATCTCGCGCGCCAGGACGCCGCCGAGGCCGAGCGCCTCCTGCATGCCCGCGAGGATCGCAACCTGCTGTTCGGGCGAGAAGGCGTCATAGCCCGCCAGCCGGTCGCCCAGGTTGGCAAAGCCGCCGCGCGCGGTGACCAGCTCGTCGGCCTTTTCCTTGAGCCAGGCGGTGCGGTTGGCCAGCTGCTTGGCCTGGA
Source organism: Sphingomonadales bacterium (assembly GCA_014763785.1). Taxonomy (GTDB): domain Bacteria; phylum Pseudomonadota; class Alphaproteobacteria; order Rhodobacterales; family Rhodobacteraceae; genus Rhodobacter. The sequence continues at coordinate 1,414 of JACXUS010000299.1, forward strand.
CGTTCGAGATGCCGTCCGGGCCGCCGACCACCGGGTCGGTCAGCTCGATCTGGTAGATCCCCGAGGGGTAGGTTGTGGTTTCGGGCAAGTTCGCCATGGGTGCGGCTCCTGTTCTTAGAAGATGATGGTCCAGGTCCCGTCGAGGCTGATGTCGTCGGCCTTTTCGATCGGGGCGCGGGTCTTGCGGGCGAAGAGGGTGCTGTCGGCCGCGATCAGGCCGAACTCACGGATGACCTTGCCGTTCGCCTCGGTGGTCTCCAGTCTCCAGTCGAACTGCACCCGGCCGGGGCCGGGGTAGCTGTGGCCTTGCAGGTTCTTGATGAAGGGCGCGGTGAGGGCGGTGTCGTCGGGCGTTGGCCCGCTGCCATTGGTGCCGACCCCGATGCGGTTGATGGTCTTGCCAGCGCCGTCGCCCGCGATCAGCTGGGCCAGCGCGGTGCGCGCGCCCACCATGATCATGTTGTCGTCGCGCCAGCAGTCGATCAGGACCCCGCTGCGGCGGATGTTGATCAGGAGCGAGCCTCTCAGGGCGATGGTTTCGGTGGCGTTCATAGCACCCTCAATAAGCGGTTAAATCGGTGGTAACGGGGCCTGAATGGAACACGCCGGTGTAGAACGGGCGCGCGCCCGTGTGCCCGATCGATCCATCGTAAAGGTCGCCCGCGTGGCGATACCGGCCATCATGCCGGATGTGGCGCGTCAGCCGGATCGGCATGGCCAGATCGGCCATCGGCGGCTGGTCCGCGCCATAGTTGATGGCCGAGTGCAGGTAGTGGCCATTGTAGGAGGGTGAGACCTCGATCCGGTCCTCGGCCGCAAGGTCGATCCCCATTGCCAGCAGGACGCGCCGACTGTCATGGCGCTCGCCCGCCTCGCCCCAGCCCGAGTAATCGGCCGAGGCGTCATGGGCCAGAGCCGCATCATGCAGATGCCGGGTGCCGTGATCGTGGCGGATCGCGCCATCATAGCGCCGCCCCCAGGGCAGCACGTCTTCCGCGAAATGCCGAACGGTTTTGTCGGCCTCCTCGTCCGGCTCAAGGCTGTCCTCGACCCCCGCCCGGAACCCGATATCCACCAGGTGCGAGCGGGCATTCTTCCAGCGCTCGATCAGCGCCACGAGGCGGGTGATCTGCGCGGCATCCACCCCCTTGTTCTCGCCCAGGTCCAGCAGGACGCGGAACAGCGCCCAGCGGGTGCCGCCGCCATAGGTCTCGACGGCCGAGTAGGTCTTGTCGCCGTCATAAAGCGCGATCGGCAGCCCCTCGACGATCTCGGCATCGGCATAGCCGAGCGCCTTGACCGCCTCGCGGATCGCCCAGGGTGTGCCGCGATGGCGGTGCAGATCGAGGGCGCGGCGGATCAGGGCGCGGCGCTCCTCGGGGGTGGTCGCCAGATCCCAGCCATCGTCGCCCAGGATGTTGAACTGCCAGGCGAGCAGCGACAGGGCATCCTCGGGCAGATCGTCGATGCGGTAGACCAGCAGCGTGGTCAGGTCGAGATTGTCGAGCCGCCCGATCAGCTTCAGCAGCGCGCGGCTGCGCTCGTCATCGATCCCGGCAGGCAGAAGACGCAGGTCGTCAGCCAGTCGAGCACGGTCAGGAAGTTCTCCCAGGTGAGCAGCCCCACGAAATCCGACCAGCTCAGGCTGGGGATCATGCGCGCCCAGTCGAGCCCCTGCGCCAGCCAGCCGGTGACCCGCGACCACCAGCTTGTCACCCAGCTTGAAAACCCTTCAAAGGCCGTTTGAACGTCCGCCCAGCGATCCACGAAGAACTCCGAGATCGGCTCCCAGTAATACCAGACCAGGAGCGCCCCGGCCGCGATCGCGGCCACCGCCAGCCCGATCGGGTTGGCCATCAGCGCCAGCGAGAGCGCCCGCGCCGCCACCGCCGCCGCGCGCAGCCCCGCCACCACCCGGCCCGCCGCCGCCGCGCCCATCGCCACCAGCCCCGAGATGAAGGACGGGATGGCCGTCGTCGCCCCCAGCAAGAGCCTGTAGCTGAAGGTGAGAAGCGCGCCGGACGCCGCGATGA
>JACXUS010000057.1 GCA_014763785.1 Sphingomonadales bacterium
TCCATGTGGGGGTGATCGCCTGGGCGGTCTTTGGCAGCGCCTGGATGAAGCCCGAGCCGTCGGAGCCGGTGACGATGACCGAGTCTCGGTGATCTCCGAGGCGGATTTCGCGGCGATGATGGCGGCGGCGCCTCGGGCACCGGCTCGGGGGTCACTTCGGGTTCGGGCGTGGGCGCCTCGGGCGTCGCGGGGACCGCCTCGGCCGATTGCGGCTGCGCGGGCGCATCAGACGCCTTGGGCGCCGCCGCCATTATCGCCGCGAAATCCGCCTCGGAGATCACCGAGACCTCGGTCATCGTCACCGGCTCCGACGGCTCGGGCTTCATCCAGGCGCTGCCAAAGACCGCCCAGGCGATCACCCCCACATGGAGTGCCGCCGAGACGCCGGTCCCGATCCTGTCTGCCCGTTCCATAGGCATGTGCGCCCCTTGGCCCTCAGTTGCCCGTTTCCGGCGCGCCCAGCGTCGGCCCGCCGCTGTCGGTCACCAGCACGATATTGCTGAAACCGCCCGCATTCAGCGCCCCCATCACCTGCACCACGCGGGCATATTCGATGCCCCCGTCGGCGCGCAGATAGAGCTTGTCGCTGTCACGCTCCTGCGCGACGGCGCGCAGCCGCTCGACCAGCTCGGCCTCGGGCACCGGGGTGTTCATCATCGACACCGTGCCATCGAGCTGCAGCGAGATCGTCAGCGGCTCCTCCTGTTCGGTCGGCACCGCCCTGGCCGCGGTTTTGGGCAGCTCGAGCGGCACACCGACCGTCATCATCGGCGCCGCCACCATGAAGATGATCAGCAGCACCAGCATGACATCGACGAAGGGCGTGACGTTGATCTCGCTCATCACGGCGCCCTTGGCGCGCGAGCCGCGCCGCCGCCGCCCGCCGCCGCCCGCCTTCTTCATCACCCCCGCGCCCATGGATCAGGCGTCCAGCTGGCGCGACAGGATGGTCGAAAACTCGTCGGCGAAGGCGTCATAGCCCGCCGTGATCTTGTCACTGTCGGCCGAGAGCTTGTTGTAGAAGATCACCGCCGGGATCGCGGCCAGAAGGCCGATTGCGGTGGCCATCAGCGCTTCGGAAATCCCCGGCGCCACGACGGCCAGCGAGGTGTTCTGCGAAATCGCGATTTCCTCGAACGAGACCTTGATCCCCCAGACCGTGCCGAAGAGCCCGACGAAGGGCGCGGTCGAGCCCACGGTCGCAAGGAACGACAGCCCCGCGCTGAGATATTCGGTTTCCTTCGCGATCGCGACATCCATCGAACGGTCGATCCGCGCCTGAGCGCCGGCGATCAGCTCACCGTCCTGCCGGTGGCTGCGGCGCCATTCCAGCATGCCGGCGGCGAAGATGCGCTGGCTGCCACCGACCGGCGCCGGGCCGATCTGGTCAAAGAGCTCGTCCAGCGGCTCGCCCGACCAGAAGGCGCGGTCGAACTGTTCCGCCTCGGCGCGCGCGGCGCGAAAGGCGATGAACTTGCGGATGATGATCGACCACGACCAGAAACTGGCCACCAGCAGCACGATCATCACGATCTTCACCGTGATCGATGCCCGCAGAAAAAGCGCGAGCAAGGAAAAATCCATATGCTGCGCCGACGAAAGAACTTCGGTTTCCATCTGAACTGCCCGCCATTGTTCGGCCACCTTCGGGCGGCTCTTAGCAGCGATCCTATCCAGTGTTCAGGGGGAATGCCATAACAAGCGCGTTATATTTCTGTAGCAATCGCGGCTAATGCAGCGCGGGGGCGAAAAGCCGCCGAATCTCGGGCGGCAAACGCTGCGCGGCGCCCTGATCGTTGAGACAAACGAGCGTCACCACGGCGGCGAAAAGCTTCTCGCCGCCCCGCGTCACGGATTGCTCCAGCACCAGCCGCGCGCCGGTCTCGGCGACCAGAGCGGTGGTCACGACCAGCTCGTCATCGTATTTCGCGGGGCGCAGATAATCCGCCTCGATCCGGCGCACGGCAAAGACCAGCCCCTGCTCGCGCTTCATCTTGGCCTGATCGAGCCCGATCGCGCGCACCCATTCGCTGCGGCCCCGCTCGATGAATTTCAGGTAATTGGCGTAATAGACGATACCGGCAAGGTCGGTATCCTCGTAATAGACCCGGACCGGGAAGGAATGGCTCATGCCGCACCCCCCGCCGCCAGCCGCGCCGCCAGCCGCAGCGCATGGCTTGCGTCTTGGGCCACCGCGGGCATCACCGGATCATAGGCGGCGCGAATGACCGCCGCCACATCGGGGCGCAGCACGGTCACCCCGCGCGCCCGCGCCAGCGGCGAGGCCCCGGCAAAGGCCCCCTCCCCCCAGAGCAGGATCATCTGCACCGCCTGATTGAGCGCGATCGTCTCGGCGGGCACCTCGTCGAGCGCCGCATCCATCCGGATGAAGCTGAAGCACGCCCGGATCGCGCCCTCCGCATCAAACCGGAACACCCGATACTGGTTCGCGCCCTGATCATCGAGCCGCCCGACCAGCGCCGACAAGCCCTCGATCAGCTGATCGAGGTTCGGCACCTCCAGAAGCTCCTGCCAGTCGCGGAAGAAGAAGATCATCAGATTGGCGCCAAGCTCGGGATCGGTCTCGGCCATTCTGTGACCGGCGAGCGTGACCACCGCCTCGACCGCGCCCTTGACCGTCATCAGCGTCGGCTGATCGACGCCAAAGACCACCGGCACGATCGGCCGCCCCCAGCGCGCGAAAAGATACTCGCCCGCCCCACGCGTGAACATCGCCGTGACCTGCGCGGCATCCGGCATCCGGGTTGCTTCGCTCATTGCGCCCTCCAAAGCTGCGCCCACCCTAGGCCAAGTGGCAGCGGAGGCAAAGGGGGCCCTGCCCCCTCGGGCCTGCGGCCCTCACCCCCGGGATATTTGGAGCAAGATGAAAGACAAAGCAAAGGTCCCGGGCCTTCATCTTGCCTCAAATATCCCGGGGTGAGCCCGGAACGGGCGAGGGGCAGAGCCCCTTTCCGCGCTTGCCGCCCTTGGCGCCCATGCCTATAAGGCGCTCATGACCATGGCTTGGCATATGTCCCGAATTAGCCGCCCGGCGCTCTGACGCGTCAGGGTAGCCGGGACCATTGAGCCATCCCCGGGCGCTCGATCTCGCGCCCCCTCCTGATCAGGACCCTTTCCATGTGCGCCGATACGCCCGAGAATACCGTCGATTACCGCGACACCGTCTTCCTGCCCGAAACCGATTTCCCGATGCGCGCGGGCCTGCCTGTGCGCGAGCCCGACTGGCTCGCCCGCTGGGAGCGCCTCGGCATCTATGACCGGCTGCGCGACAAGGCCACCGAGGCCGCCCGCGCAGGTGCCCCCCGCCCCGATTTCGTGCTGCACGACGGCCCGCCCTATGCCAACGGCCATCTGCATATCGGCCACGCGCTGAACAAGACGATCAAGGATATCATCGTGCGCAGCCATCAGATGATGGGCCACGACAGCCGCTATGTGCCGGGCTGGGACTGCCACGGCCTGCCGATCGAATGGAAGATCGAAGAGCAATACCGCGCCCGCGGCCTGAACAAGGATGACGTCGATATCGTCGCCTTCCGTCAGGAATGCCGCAAATTCGCCGAAGGCTGGGTGGCCGTCCAGCGCGAGGAATTCAAGCGCCTCGGCGTGACCGGCAACTGGGCCGATCCCTACCTCACGATGAACTTCCACGCCGAAGCCGTCATCGCCGAGGAATTCATGAAATTCCTGATGAACGGCAGCCTTTATCAGGGCAGCAAGCCCGTGATGTGGTCGCCGGTCGAAAAGACCGCGCTGGCCGAGGCCGAGGTCGAATATCACGACCACACCAGCCACACGATCTGGGTGCGGTTCAAGCCGACGAAGGGCCTCGAGGGCGCCAAGGTGGTGATCTGGACCACGACCCCCTGGACGATCCCGCAAAACCGCGCGGTGGCCTATAATCCGGGGATCGCCTATGGCCTTTATGAGGTGACCGGCCGCCCCGAGCAAAGCCTTGCCACCATCGGCGAGCGTCTGGTGCTGGCTGATGCGCTGGCCGCTCAGGTCATGGCCGCGGCGAAGCTCGACGAGACGATGTATCGCCGCCTGCGCGACGTGCCCGCTTCGGAGCTGGAGGGCGTCACCCTCGCCCACCCCTATCGGGGCGTTGAGGGCGCGAATGGCGAATGGGATTTCGACGTGCCCCTTCTGCCCGGCGATCATGTGACGGACGATGCGGGCACGGGCTTTGTGCATACCGCGCCCAGCCACGGGGACGACGACTATCAGCTGGGCCAGAAATTCGGTCTGCCGATGACCTATAACGTCGAGCCCGATGGGTCCTACCGCGCCGATCTGCCGCTCTTTGGCGGTCAGGCGATCCTCGATCAGGATGGCAAGGAAGGCCCGGCGAACGTCAGCAACATCAAGGCGTTGCATGGTGCGGGCGCGCTTCTGGCCAAGGGCAAGGTCAAGCACAGCTATCCGCACAGCTGGCGCTCCAAAGCGCCGCTGATCTATCGCAACACGCCGCAATGGTTCGCCGCGATCGACGTGAAACTCGATGACACGATGAACGAGCACGGCGACACGATCCGCAAGCGCGCGCTGAAATCCATCGAAGAGCTGGTGAAATTCACCCCCACGACGGGCCGCAACCGCCTGCATTCGATGATCGAGAACCGCCCGGACTGGGTGCTGTCGCGCCAACGCGCCTGGGGCGTGCCGCTGACCTGCTTCACCAAGCGCGGCGCCAAGCCCACCGACCCCGACTTCCTGCTGCGCAACGCCGAGGTCAACGCCCGCATCACCGCGGCCTTCGAGGTCGACGGCGCCGATGTCTGGTATCAGCCGAGCTTCAAGGCCCGCGTGCTCGACGGCATCGCCGACCCCGAGGCCTATGATCAGGTCTTCGACGTGCTCGATGTGTGGTTCGATAGCGGCTCGACCCATGCCTTCGTGCTGCGCGACCGGGCCGATGGCACCAAGGACGGCATCGCCGATGTCTATATGGAGGGCACCGACCAACACCGCGGCTGGTTCCATTCCTCGCTCTTGCAGGGCTGCACCACCAAGGGCCGCGCGCCCTATCGCAACGTGGTGACGCATGGCTTCACGCTCGACGAGAAGGGCATGAAGATGTCCAAATCGCTCGGCAATACGGTCGCCCCGCAAGAGGTGATCGACGAATACGGCGCCGATATCCTGCGGCTCTGGGTGGCGCAGACCGATTACACCGCCGACCAGCGGATCGGGCCGAAGATCATCAAGGGCACCGCGGACAGCTATCGCCGCCTGCGCAACACGCTGCGCTTCCTGCTGGGCGGCCTTGCGGGCTTCACCGAGGACGAGCGCGTCACCCCCGCCGAGATGCCGGAGCTGGAACAATGGCTGCTGCACCGGATGGCCGAGCTCGACCATGCCGTGCGCCGCGACTATCGCGCCTTCGACTTTGCCGCGGTGTTCCAGACGCTCTTTAACTTCTGCACCGTGGATCTCTCGGCGCTCTACTTCGACATCCGCAAGGACACGCTCTATTGCGACGCGCCGGACTCGCTCCGCCGCCGCGCCGCGCGCACGGTGATGGATCTCTTGTTCCACCGCCTCACCACCTGGCTCGCGCCGATCCTGCCCTTCACCATGGAGGACGTCTGGCTCTCGCGCTACGACGACGAGGGCGCCTCGGTCCATCTGCAGGACTTCGCCGAGACCCCGGCCGATTGGCTGAACGAACCGCTCGCCGCGAAATGGGACGGCATCCGCCGCGCCCGCCGCGTGGTGACCGCCGCCCTCGAGGTGCAGCGCACCGCCAAGGTGATCGGCGCCAGCCTCGAGGCCGCGCCGGTCGTGCATGTCGAGGATGCGGGCTTGGCCGCGGCACTGAAATCGGTCGATTTCGCGGATCTGTGCATCACCTCGGGCCTGTCGGTGACCACCGATCCGGCCCCGAACGAAGCCTTCCGCCTGCCCGAAGTGCCCGGCGTCGCCGTGGTCTTTGAACCCGCCGAGGGCGAGAAATGCGGCCGCTGCTGGCGCATCCTGCCCGATGTGGGCAGCCACAAGCACCCGCACACCTGCGCGCGCTGCAACGACGCGCTCGGCTGAGGCCAAGCACACAGAAAACGACAAGGGCGCCTCGGGGCGCCCTTTTTCATGGTCTTCTTCTTGGCGAAAATACTCCGGGGTCCGGGGCAGCGCCCCGGCCGCCCGCTCAGCCGCGCGCGGCCGATCTTTCGGGCACGATCTGCTGCACGATGCCGACCCCAAGTAGATAGACCGAGGTGATCACCAGCCCCCAATGCGCCCAGCTTTCCGGGTGGAAATCGACCAGCGCCGCCCAGCCCGCAAAGACCGTCCAGGCCAGCGCCATCGGCAGCGACACCGCACGCCAGCGCACCGTGCGGGTCGGATGGATGAACTTCAGCGGCACGAACATCGCCACCGACAGCGCAAGGACAACGCCCAGAATGACCCAGTAACCGGGCTCCAGCGCGAACAGAACCAGCACCACCATATTCCAGCAGGCGGGGAAGCCCGAAAACGAATTATCCTTCGTTTTCATGCGGGTATCGGCGAAATAGATGACGCTGGCATAGGTGATCGCGATGATCGCCAGCCAGCCGGTCCAGCCCGGCAGCAGCCCCGATTTGAAGAGCGCATAGGCCGGGATGAAGACATAGGTCAGATAATCGACGATCAGATCCATCAGCACGCCGTCATAGGTCGGCCAGTTGGTCTTGACCTGATAGCGGCGCGCGAGCGGCCCGTCGATGCCGTCGACGATCAGCGCGACAACGAGCCAGAGGAACATCAGCGACCATTTCTCTTCGACCGCGGCAAGCATCGCCAGCATCGAGAGGACCGCGCCCGAGGCGGTCAGAAGATGAACGGAAAGGGCTTTGAGGCGCAGGGTCATGGCCCCTCATGCCGGATCGTTTCCGAAAGGTAAAGACCGCACGCATCCGCCTTGGCCAGGGTCGCGGGCGATCCGCGGCCCCATGATCCCGCGCCGTAACCGGCCCCAGCGGGGCGGCCCAAGCGGGGCGCGCGCGCGTTTCGCGCGCGCGATCCGGCGCGCCTTTGGCGCGCCACCCCGGGCATCCCGCGCCTTGGCGGGTGCACCCTGCCCCGGTTCAGCCGATTTTCGACAGCAGGTCCAGGAACTGCCCGACCCGTTCACGGTCGGACGATTGCGATGTGGTGGTATCGGTTTCGGCACTGTCTTCGCGCATCAGCGCATCGATCACCGATTGATAGAGCGATTGCGGATCGCCCGCGCCCGGGCTGGCGGCCGCGCTGCGCTCGGCCAGAAAGCCCTGCAGCTTGTCCTGGGCGCTGGCCATTTCGGCCTCGGACCAGAGGCCATCGCCGTCGCTGTCCACCTTGGAGAACAGCTCCGGCAGCGCCTTGGAGACGCCCGCGGCGTCGAATTCCGCCGCCGACAGAAGACCATCGCCATCGCTGTCATTGCGACCCGCCAGCGCCTCGAACAGCGATTTTGGGTCAGAGGCAGGATCGGCAGCGGCATTGGGGGGGCCCGACCCGCGGGCAGCGGCATCGCCCGGTGCGGCGCCCGACTGTGCAAGCAGCGATTGCAGCTTGGAAAGCGGGTTGGTGCCGGTCGTCCCGGCAGGGGAGGTCACGTTCATCGAAGCATCCTTTCTGGACAAAACGCGTGGCCAAGCTGCACCGCAGCGGTGAAAAAACCCTTTCCGCGCACCTGCCGGCGGGCGATGAAATGCCTAAAAACAAAGGGAGTTTCGAGACGAATGCCCCGCTTGGGCCGTCTCAGGCGCGCGGATGGGCCGCGCGGTAGACCTCCATCAGCCGCGCGGTATCGACCGCGGTATAGATTTGCGTGGTGGCAAGGCTCGCATGGCCCAGAAGCTCTTGGATCGCGCGCAGATCGCCGCCCGAGGCCAAAAGATGCGTGGCGAAGGAATGGCGCAGCGCATGCGGCGTCGCGGTCGCGGGCAAGCCCAGCGCCATCCGCGCCCGCTCCATCGCGCGGGCAATCAGCCGCGGATTGAGCGGCCCGCCGCGCGCGCCATAAAAGAGCGGCCCCGCGCCGGTCACCGGATAGGGACAGGTCGCAACATAGGCCGCCACCGCCGCGCGCGCCGCGGGCAGCACCGGCACGAGCCGCTCCTTGCCGCCCTTGCCGCGGATGCGCAGCACCTCGGGCAGCGGATGCGCGCCGCCCGGCAGCCCCAAGGCCTCGGAGATCCGCAGCCCGCAGCCGTAAAGCAGCGTCACAACGGCCGCGTCACGCGCCGCGATCCAGGGCTCGGGCGCCTGCAGATCGACCTGATCAATCACCGCGCGGGCCGCGTCCTCGGCCAGCGGGCGGGGCAGCTTGCGCTGATATTTCGGGGCGCGCGCCGCCAGAACATGGGTCGCGTCGAACCCCTCGCGATCGGCCAGCCAGCGCAGGAAGCCCTTGACCGACGACAGCGCCCGCGCGAGCGAGCGCGCCGAGAGGCCCCGCCCCCGCTCATGCGCCATCCAGGCGCGCATATCCGATTGGGTGATCTCAGCCAGCCGCCCAAGGCCGAGGCTCTCGCCGTGATGCTGATGCAGGAAGCCCAGAAACCCCGCAACATCGGCGCGATAGGCCGCGACCGTGTGATCGGCCGCGCCATCAAGCGCGCGCAGATGCTCGAGCCAACTCGCCAGCGCATCGCCTGCCGCGGGCGAAAAGCCGAGGCTCATCAGCCGAGCCAGCGCCGCATCGCGCGCTCGAACACGCCTGCGAAGAAGGCCAGCAGGTCGGTGCCCTGCGCCGCCTTGAACTGATGCGGGTCCTCGGCGCCCATCACCAGCAGGCCGGGCAGCCGCCCCTCGCCCAGATCGAGCCGCATCAGCGCCTCGGAGCGGATCCAGCCCGAGGCCTCGCCATAGATCGCCTCCGAGCCGGGCAGCGACTGGCGCAGCACCACGGCGCGCGGCTGGCTGCCCGCGATGCGGCCCGCGCGCATATATTCCTGCACGAAGCCGGGCTCGGCCACGCAGAGCACATCGCCCACGCGGCGCAGCGCCGGGTCATCCTCGGCGACATGGCTTTCCAGCACCAGACGCATGCAATCGACGCGCAGGATCTCGGCCACATCGGTGCCGAGGCTCTTCAGGAAGCCTTCAAAATCCAGCGGATCGAGCATCTTCAGCACGGCGCGGTGGATCTGGTTGGTGCCCGCGAGGTTCTCATAGGCCGCCGCGATCACCGAGCGATGGGTATCCTCGAGCCGGTCGAGCCGCGCCTCGAGCCGCTGCATCGCGACGCCGCGCAGATCGACGATATTGGTGCCCATCGACCGCTCATTGGCGGCCACCAGCGCGCGCATCAGATCGCGGTCTTCCAGAATGACTTCGGGATCGGAAATGATCTTGTCGCGCAGAAGTTCTGCGATGTTGGTATCGCTCATGCCTGTCTCGTTTCTTCGCTCTTTGGCACAGGATAGCGCGGATCACGGCTTCGTGCAGCGAAAATCTGGGGGCGACATGCAAACGGCCCGCCGATGTGGCGGGCCGGTCAGTGTCGCGCGCGGGCGCTCAGACGATCTTCTGGCCGGTCTGCGCCCAGTCTTTGAGGAACTGATCGAGCCCCTTGTCGGTCAGCACATGGCTGGCCATCGCCTTGATCACGGCGGGCGGCGCGGTGATCACATCGGCGCCGATCTTGGCGCATTCGGTGATATGGTTCACGTTGCGGATCGAGGCGGCGAGGATTTCGGTCTTGAAATCATAGTTGTCGTAGATCGTGCGGATATCGTGGATCAGGTCGAGCCCGTCGAGGTTGATGTCATCAAGCCGCCCGATGAAGGGGCTGATGAAGCTCGCGCCCGCCTTGGCGGCCAGGATCGCCTGCGCCGCCGAGAAGCAGAGCGTGACATTGACCTTGTGGCCCTCGGATGCGAAAGCCTTGCAGGCGGTCAGACCGTCCCAGGTCAGCGGAACCTTGATCGCGATATTGGAGGCGATCTTGGCCAGTTTCAGCCCTTCGGCGATCATGTCCTTGGCTTCGGTCGCGACCACCTCGGCCGAGACCGGGCCGCCGACGATGTCGCAGATCTCGCGGGTCACTTCCAGAATGTCGCGCCCCGATTTCAGGATCAGCGAGGGGTTGGTGGTTACGCCATCGACCATGCCGAGGTCGTTGAGGTCCTTGATGGCCGCCACATCGGCGGTATCGACGAAGAATTTCATGATCAGCCTCCGGATCGAATGTCGCGCAGGGGATAGCGCAAACGGCCCGCGATGGCGAGAGCGGAATCGGCTGAGGGGGGGCCAGCCCCCCGTCGGCTGCGCCGCCTCCCCCCGGAGTGTTTCGGCCAAGAAGAAACCCTGCCTTCTTCTTGGTTCAAATACTCCCGCCGGAGGCATCGAACGTTTGGGCGGGCGCGATGGCTGAGGCGAGCTGGTTCGATCAGGGTGCGCGGGTCGCGGTTCTGTCGCCCGAGGGGGTGGGCAAGCCGCTTGATTATCTCGCGCCCGAGGGCGGCTGTTTCCTCGGCGCCTTCGTCGAGGTGCCCTTGGGCCCGCGGCGCGTCGTGGGCGTGGTCTGGGGCCGCGGCGACGGGCGATTCGACGCGGCCAAGCTGCGCGCGGTCGCGCGGGTGCTCGACGTGCCGCCGATGCGCGCGGAGCTGCGCGGGTTTCTGATCCGGATGGCGGACTATACGATGACGCCGCTTGCGGCGGTGTTGCGATTGGCCACGCGCACGCCGGGGCTCTTCGATCCGCCCGGCGCGCGGCGCGTCTATCGGCTGGGGCATGGTAGCCCGGGCCGCGAGACCGAGGCGCGGGCGCGGGTGCTGGAGGTGCTGCGCGAGCATGGCGGGGCGGGGTTTTACCTCGGCGAGCTGGCGCAGCTCGCGGGCGTCACCTCGCAAGTGGTCAAGGGGCTTGTGAAATCCGGCGCGGTCGAAGAGGCCGAGCAGCCGCGCGACCTGCCCTATCCGCGGCTCGACCCCGACCTGCCGGGCAAGGACCTGTCGCCCGATCAGGCGGCGGGTGCAGCGGCCCTGCGCGCGGGCGCCGGGGCCTTTGGCGTCACGCTGCTGAAGGGGGTCACCGGCTCAGGCAAGACCGAGGTCTATCTGGAGGCGGTGGCCGAGTGCCTGCGGCAGGGGCGGCAGGCGCTGGTTCTACTGCCGGAAATCGCGCTGACCTCCGAGTTCCTGACACGCGTCGAGGCGCGCTTTGGCGCGCGGCCCGGCGAATGGCATTCGGGCGCGACGCAGGGAGAGCGGCGGCGCCTGTGGCGCATGGTGGCCGAGGGCGGCTGCCAGATGGTCGTGGGCGCGCGCTCGGCGCTGTTCCTGCCGTTCCGCGATCTGGGGCTGATCGTCGTCGATGAGGAACACGACACCTCGTATAAGCAAGAGGAAGGCGCGCTCTATAACGCGCGCGATATGGCGGTGCTGCGCGCCAGTTTCGGCGCGGCACAGGTCGTGCTGGCCTCGGCTACACCCAGCCTTGAAAGCTGGGCCAATGCCGAGGCCGGAAAATACGCCCGCGTCGATCTGAAATCGCGCTTCGGCGCCTCGGAGCTGCCCGAGATGGCCACGATCGACATGCGCGAGGAACGGATCGAAAGCGCGCATTGGATCTCGCCCAGCCTCGTCGGCGCGGTGCTCGACCGCATGAGCCGGGGCGAACAGTCGATGCTGTTTCTCAACCGCCGCGGCTATGCGCCGGTCACCATCTGCCGCGCCTGCGGGCATCAGATCGGCTGCGATCACTGCGACGCGCGGATGGTCGAGCATCGGTTCCTCAAACGCCTCGTCTGTCACCAATGCGGCGAGACGAAGCCGATCCCCACCACCTGCCCAAGCTGCAATGCCGAGGGCAAGCTGGCGCCGGTGGGCCCCGGGGTCGAGCGGCTGGCCGAGGAGGTCACCGAGCGCTTTCCGCAGGCGCGGGTGGCGGTGCTGTCCTCGGACCTCTTCGGCTCGGCGCGGGCCTTGAAGGAGGCGATCGGCGAGATTGCCGCGGGCGCCGCCGATATCATCATCGGCACCCAGATCGTGGCCAAGGGGCACAATTTCCCGAAACTCACGCTGGTCGGGGTGATCGACGCCGACCTTGGATTGCAGGGCTCGGACCTGCGCGCGGCCGAGCGGACCTTCCAGCTGATGCGGCAGGTGGCGGGGCGCGCGGGCCGGGCCGAGCGGCCGGGGCAGGCGCTGTTGCAAAGCTATCAGCCCGATCACCCGGTCATTCGCGCGATCCTCGGCGGCGATGAAGAGGCCTTTTGGCGCGCCGAGGCCGAGGGGCGCCGCGTGGCGGGCGTGCCGCCCTATGGCCGGATGGCGGGGATCATCCTGTCAGGCCCCGATCTGCAACCGCTGTTCGAGATCGGCGCCGAACTGGCCCGCCGTGACGCGCCCCTGCGCCGGATCGGCGCGCAGCTCTTCGGGCCCGCGCCTGCGCCGATTGCGCGGGTGCGCGGGCGGCATCGGGTCAGGATGCTGATCAAGGCCGAGAAGGCAGCGCCGCTGCAAGCCGCAATCGGCGCCTGGCTGCGGGGGATGAGGCTGCCCAACAACGTGCGGCTGGCGGTCGATATCGACCCGCAAAGCTTCCTTTAGCAGGCAGCAGCCGCCCGCGCGCCGCGCTGATCGAGCAGGTAATCGGTCGCCACCGCGCCGACCCACATGCAGACCAGCGCCAGCCACGCGGTGGCGGCAAAGACCGAAGCACCGGTGACCCCATTGCCGATCGCGCAGCCCCCCGCCAGCATCGCGCCAAACCCCATCAGCACCGCCCCGATCATCGAGCGCCGCATCACCGGCACCGAATCGAACGCCTGCCAGTGGAACTCGCGCGCCAGGAGCGACGAGGCCAGCGCCCCGATCACCACCCCGGGCACCAGCCCCACATCGAATTCCAGCACCGCATTGCGGTCCAGAAAGAACATCAGCGTATTGGCCGAGGGGCCGGAAAAGGTCGCCGAGGTGACCGGCACCGGGTCGAAGGCCACCTGCGCCAGCTGCCAGGTCAGCACCCAGCCGACGGCGACGGCAAAGCCCACGCCGGAGGCAAAGATCAGCACCTTGGCCCCGATCCGGTTGCGCGCCGAAAGGACCAGCGCCAGCGCGGCAACGGCGAGGCCCAGCACGAGCCCCGCCCAGTCGGGCAGGTGAAGGGCAGCGAGCAGGTTCACGTTCTCGGCCCCGGTGATCCAGAGCGAGGCGAGCCGGTCGCGCAGCGGCGCAAGGATGCCATGCAGGCTCATCTGCGCGGTCACGGCAAAGATCAGCCCCGCCACAACGGACCGCAGATTGCCTGTCGCCGCCAGCACCAGCAGCCGCCCCGAGCACCCGCGCGACAGCACCATGCCGACGCCAAAGACGAGCCCCCCGATCACCGCGCCCGACCAGCTGCCCGGCA
>JACXUS010000300.1 GCA_014763785.1 Sphingomonadales bacterium
GGGGTGCACCGCGCCGATCGGGCCGGGAAGGCGTCTGCAGAATAGGCGCGAAGCCCTTCATATCCAACAGAATTCTCGGGCCCCGGCGGGAATCCCTCAGCCCCGCACGATCTTGTGCCAGCCATGCATCCGGCCACGAAACCATGTGCGTTGGCGCTTGGCATATTGCCGCGAGGCGGCCTGTGCGAGGGCCCGCGCGGTGGCCAGATCGGTCTCACCGCGCAGGTGATCGACCAGCTCGGGCGCCCCGATCGCGCGGGTCCAGAGCCCCCCTGATTCCCAGATCGGCAGCACCGCGCGGACCTCCTCGAGCGCGCCGTCCTCCAGCATCAGATCGAACCGCCGGTCGATCCGCTCCGCGAGCCAGTCGCGCCCGGCCTCAATCAGGACAGCCTGCGCGGCGCCGAGCGGCAGCATGGGCGGCGGCGTCATGTCCTGCCAGGCGGCCAGACCCCGGCCGGTGGCGCGCGCAACCTCCCAGGCGCGCTGCACGCGCATCGGGTTCAGGGGATCGACGCGGGCCGCGGTGGCGGGGTCGAGTTCGGCCAGCATCCCCGCATGGCCCTCGGCCGTGCGGCGGGCATCGGCCTCGGCGCGCACTTCGGGCGGCACGGCGGGGATCTCGGCCAGCCCCTCGGTCAGCGCGGTCAGATAAAGCCCGGTGCCGCCCACGATGATCGGCCGCGGGCCGGCGCCTGCGGCATGCGCGGCCAGAATCGGCGCGAGCTCGCGCAGCCAATGGCCCACGGAATAGTCCTGCCCCGGCGCGCGATGGCCATAAAGCGCATGGCGCGCGCGGGCCTCTTCGGCGGCCGAGGGGCGCGCCGAGAGCACCCGCCAGCAGGCCCAGACCTGCAGCGCATCGGCATTGACCACCACGCCGCCCTGCCTCTCGGCGATCTCCAGCGCCAGCGCCGATTTGCCGCTGGCCGTCGGCCCGGCAATCAGCACCGGCCGGGCCGGATCAATTTTCTCAACGATCTCATCCATTTGCCAGATCCGCCGTGCCGCGCAGCCCACAGATATGCGGGTGCGGAAATCCCCAGGTTGAACCCGCCCGCCATTTGCGACATTTTGCGCCGCGAAGACAACCTTGCAGATGGGGCATGCGATGACGGCGGAAATCGAACCGGTGGTGAAATACAAACGCGTGCTGCTGAAGATTTCCGGCGAGGCGCTGATGGGCGATCAGGGCTATGGCCTGCATCCGCCGACCGTCGCGCGCATCGCCCGCGAGGTGAAAACGGTCCACGATCTGGGCGTCGAGATTTGCATGGTGATCGGCGGCGGCAACATCTTCCGCGGGCTAGCGGGCTCGGCGCAGGGGATGGAGCGGACCACCGCCGATTATATGGGGATGCTGGCGACGGTGATGAACGCGCTTGGCATGCAGGCGCAGCTTGAGGCGCTTGGCCTGCATACCCGCGTGATCAGCGCGATCCCGATGGATCAGGTCTGCGAGCCCTATATCCGCCGCCGCGCCGTGCGCCACCTTGAAAAGAAGCGGATCTGCATCTTTGCCGCGGGCACCGGCAACCCCTATTTCACCACCGACACCGCCGCCACGCTGCGCGCCAACGAAATGAACTGCGAGGCGATCTTCAAGGGCACCAAGGTCGATGGCGTCTATGACAAGGACCCGAAGAAATTCCCCGACGCCAAGCGCTACGACACCGTCAGCTATGACGAATGCCTGCAAAAGAACCTCGGCGTGATGGATGCAAGCGCCATTGCACTGGCGCGCGACAATGCGCTGCCGATCATCGTCTTCTCGCTTGACGAGCCGGGCGGCTTCCGCGGCATTCTGGCGGGGCAGGGCACCTATACCAAGGTCATCGGCTAACCCTCGCCCATCCGGCGTTTGGCTTTTTCTTGGCCGAAATACTCCGGGGGTTCGGGGGCTGGCCCCCGATCCTGCCCCGGATCCGACCCGAAACACCTACCCTAGGGGCGCAAAGCCCGTTACAAGACGCAAAGTTCAAGACCCGGGAGGACCCATGTCCGACGATATCGAAATCGACACCGACGACCTCGAGCGCCGCATGGAAGGCGCGATGGCCGCGCTGAAACATGAATTCGGCACGCTGCGCACCGGCCGCGCCTCGGCCAGCATGGTCGAGCCGATCATGGTGGATGCCTATGGCTCGCTCACCCCGATCAATCAGGTCGGCACGATCAACGTGCCCGAGCCGCGGATGGTCACCGTGAACGTCTGGGACAAGGGCCTGATCAACAAGGTGGAAAAGGCGATCCGCGAGTCGGGTCTGGGGATCAACCCGCAGACCAACGGCCCGATCATCATGCTGCCGATCCCGGAGCTGAACGAAGAGCGCCGCAAGGAACTGACCAAGGTCGCCGCGCAATATGCCGAAAGCGCCCGCGTCGCGATCCGCAACGTGCGCCGCGATGGCATGGATCAGGTCAAGAAGGCGAAAGCCAACGGCATGTCCGAGGATGATGTGAAATTCTGGGAATCCGAGATCGAGGATCTGACCAAGAAGCACATCGGCCTTGTGGACAAGGCGCTCGAGGGCAAACAGGCCGAGATCATGCAGGTCTGAGCCGATCGGGCCCCGGTGCGCCGGGGCCCTCAGCAACTCGCCGCGACAGTCCCGAAAGGCAGCCCATGGCGTTCACCACCTCCGACCCGAGCGACCGCGCCCCCGTCTCTGGCGTCGATTACGGCGTGGGCCATGTTGCGATCATCATGGATGGCAACGGCCGCTGGGCGACCAATCGCGGCTGGCCGCGGCTGGCGGGCCACCGCAAGGGCGCCGAGCGGATCAAGGAGATCGTCCGCGCCGCGCCGGATATGGGCGTGCGCTGGCTGACAGTCTATGCCTTCTCGACCGAGAACTGGAAGCGCTCGACCGAGGAAGTCCTTGGTCTGATGGGAATTTTCGCCCGCTACATCGAGCGCGAGGCCGATGAGCTGGCCGCCCTTGGCGTGCGGATGCGCTTCATCGGCGAACGCGGGCGGCTCGACAGCCGCTTGGCGCGGCTGATGTCGGGGATCGAAGAGCGCACCGCGGGCAATACCCGGCTGAACCTGACGGTGGCGATCAATTATGGCGGGCGCAACGAGCTGGCCCGCGCCGCGGCGCGGCTGGCGCGCGATTTCGCCAGTGGTGCCGCGACCGAGGAGGATCTGTCCGAGGCCGGTCTGGCTGCGCGGCTCGACACGGTGGCGCTGCCCGATCCCGATCTGGTGATCCGCACCAGCGGCGAGACGCGGACCTCGAATTTCCTCGCCTGGCAGGCGGCTTACGCGGAATATGAATTCACGCCGACGCTCTGGCCCGATTTCACCCCGCAGGAGCTGGCGCATATTCTCGACGGGTTCGGCGGGCGCGAGCGGCGCTTTGGCGGCGCGAAATGAGCGGTGCGGGGCAGGGCGGCGCAGGACAGGGCGGGGCTCCCAAGGCC
>JACXUS010000301.1 GCA_014763785.1 Sphingomonadales bacterium
GGGCGGCGGTGTCATGGAGTTCGGAGGCCGCGGCGGGCGCCGCGCCGCTCCACCCGCTTTCGCCGAGGTCCGAGAATGTCCCAAAGCGCCCCTGCCTCCGATCCGACCGCGCCCGCCGCGGCCTCCGAACTCCATGACACCGCCGCCCATGCCCATGACGAGGACGCCGCGCTCGAGGGCCTGCCGCCCGGCTTCGGCGAGGGGCTTGCGGGTAAGATCGCCTTCTGGATCGCGGTTGCCTTCTCGCTTTTCCAGATCTTCGTCGCGGCCTATGGCAAGCTGCCGAGCCAGACGATCCGGGCGCTGCATGTGGGCTTTCTGGTGCTCCTGGGCTGCATTCTGATCGCCAACCTCGTCTCGAAATCCACCGTCTCCAAGGCCTGGTATTGGGCGATCGGCATCGCGGGCATGGGGACGGGGATCTACAACTGGGTCTTCTATCATGATCTGATGCGGCGCACCGGGTTCCTGACGCAGGCCGATCTGATCGTCGGCACCGTGCTGATCGTCGTGGTGTTCATCGCCGCGCGGCGCCTGATGGGCTGGCCGCTCGCGATCATCGCGGGGCTGTTTCTGGCCTATTCCGCCTTTGGCCAATATGCGCCGGGCGTGTTCCAGACGCGGGGCTATGATTTCGCCCAGCTGATCGAGAATTTCTCCTTCGGCACCGAGGGCATCTATGGCACGCCGATCTATGTCTCGAGCTCGTATATCTTCCTCTTCGTGGTCTTCGCGGCGTTTCTGGAACGCGCGGGCATGCTCAACCTCTTCAACGATTTCGCGCTGGGGCTGGTCGGGCATCTGCGCGGGGGCCCGGCGCAGGTTGCGGTGCTGTCGTCCGCACTTATGGGCACGATCTCGGGCTCGGGCGTGGCGAATGTCGTGGCCTCGGGGCAGTTCACGATTCCGCTGATGAAGCGCTTCGGCTTCCGCCCGGCTTTCGCGGGCGGCGTCGAGGCCACCGCCTCGATGGGCGGGCAGATCATGCCGCCGGTGATGGGCGCTGTGGCCTTCATCATGGCCGAGACGCTGAACCTGCCCTATGCGGCGATCGTCAAGGCCGCGCTCATCCCCGCGATGCTCTATTTCTGCGTCGTCTTCTGGATGGTCTATCTGGAGGCCGGGCGCGCGGGGCTGAAGGGCATTCCCAAGGCCGAGTTGCCCAACCCTTGGGCCGCGGTCAAAAGCCAATGGCCGCTGGTGCTGCCGCTGGCCGCCCTCGTCTATATGCTCTTTGCCGGTTACACGCCGATTTTCGCGGGCACCATGGGGCTTGGCCTCGTCGTCGTGCTGATCCTCGGCGCGCCCTTGGCCGCGCTGATCGGGCCGCGGGCGTTCCGCACCGTCTTCTGGGTCGCGCTCGGGCTCGGCTGTGCGCTCTTCTTTGAATATGGCGTGGCCGCGCTCTTTACCGTCGTCGGCCTCTTGGTTGCCGCCTGCGTCGCCTTCAAGGGCGGGCGCGAGACGCTGGCCATCACCCGCGACGCGCTTGCGCAAGGCGCGCGCAATGCGCTGCCCGTGGGCATGGCCTGCGCCATTGTCGGGATCGTCATCGGCACGCTGTCGCTGACCGGCATCGCCTCGACCTTCATCGGCGCGATCATCCGCATCGGCGAGGATAACCTGTTCCTCTCGCTCGTGCTGACCATGCTGACCTGCCTTGTGCTGGGCATGGGGATCCCGACGATCCCGAACTATATCATCACCTCGTCGCTGGCCGGTCCCGCATTGCTGGAACTGGGCGTGCCGCTGGTCGTGAGCCATATGTTCGTCTTCTACTTCGGGATCATGGCGGATCTGACGCCGCCGGTGGCGCTGGCCTGTTTTGCCGCAGGGCCCATCGCCAAGGCCTCGGGGCTGAAGATTTCCTTGCAGGCGATCCGGCTGGCGGCGGCGGGGTTCATCGTGCCCTTCATGGCGGTCTATACGCCTGCGCTGATGCTGCAGGGCGGCGGGCCGGTGGCCGAGGCGGTGGGCTATCCGCTGGCGGTGCTCTATGTCGTCCTGAAAGCGGTGATCGCGATCGCGCTTTGGGGGCTCGCCGTCGTGGGCTTCCTGCAGTTTCCGCTGCGCTGGTATGAGCGGGTGCTGGCCTTCGCCGGTGGCGTGTCGCTGATCATGGCGCTGCCGGGCACCGATGAAATCGGCTTTGGCCTTGCGCTGGCGGTTGCGGCGCTTCTGTGGCTGCGGCGCAAGGCGGCGCGGCCGGGGGCGGCCACGGCATGAGCCTGTGCATCGCCGCGGGCGGCCCGGTGCTGGCACTGGCGGTCGGCGGCTTTACGCTGAGCTGGAACCATTCGGTCGAGCATATCACCTGGTGGGAGCGCTGGGAGGTCACCGGGACCGGCCTGCGCCCCGTTGAGGCCCGCGTGATCGGCCCCGGCGCGGGTATGGAGGCCCCCGAGGGCGCCACCCGCCACGCCGATGGCTGGCACTATCGCCCCGATCTGCCCCCGCAACCCGAGGTCTTTCTGGCCGCCTCGGGCGCGACGGGGGCGGGCTGGACGCTTTGCGCGGCGGGCGCCTGCCACGAGATCGGCGCCACCGAGGGCGCGCCGGTGCATCTGTGGGTGGCGCTCGATTGCATGGCCGCCGGGGCAGGGATCGGCACTGGACCTGCGCGCCAGAGCCCCTAAAGTGCAGCCAGATCAGCGAGAAAGGGACGCCATGGACATCGCCGCAATCGAGGCCGCCGCCACCCGCCTGCGGGGCCATGCGCGGGTCACGCCGCTCCTGTCCTCGCCCTTTCTGGACGAGATCGCCGGGCGGCGGGTGCTGGTCAAGGCCGAATGCCTGCAGGAAACCGGCTCGTTCAAGTTTCGCGGCGCGTGGTCGGCGCTGTCGGTGCTGCCGCCGGGGCAGGGGGTGATCGCCTATTCCTCGGGCAACCATGCGCAGGGCGTGGCGCTGGCCGCGGCGCGGCAGGGGCGGGCGGCGGTGATCGTGATGCCCGCCGATGCCCCCGCGCTGAAGATCGCCAATACCCGCGCCTATGGCGCCGAGGTGGTGCTTTACGACCGTTGGGGCGAGAGCCGCGAGGCGATCGGCGAGCGGCTGGCGGCCGAGCGCGGGCTGGCGCTGGTGCGGCCCTATGACGAGCCGCTGGTGATCGCCGGTCAAGGCACGATCGGCCTTGAGATCGCCGAGCAGGCGGCGGCGCTGGGTGTTGCACGGGCGCGGGTGCTGGTGCCCTGCGGCGGCGGCGGCATGACCTCGGGGATTGCGCTGGCGCTTGCGGCGCGGGCGCCGGGGATGCGGGTGCATCCCTGCGAGCCCGCGGGGTTTGACGACACGGCGCGCTCGCTCGCCGCGGGGCAGGTGCGGACCAATGCGCCGGGCGCGGCCTCGATCTGCGATGCAATCGTGACGCCCGAGCCGGGCCAGCTGACCTTCCCGATCATCCGGCGCCTGTGCGGGCCGGGC
>JACXUS010000058.1 GCA_014763785.1 Sphingomonadales bacterium
GGCCAGATGCCCCGCCGTCTCGGCCAGATAGGCGTCCAGCGCCGCCCCGTCGGCGAAACCCTCGAGCCAGCAATCGCGCCGCCGCGCCTCGGCCAGCGCGATCATCAGCCCCGCCTGATCGCGCAAGGGCACCAGCGCGGGCCCGATCTCATGGGCAGGCGCGCCGCCCCCGTCGCGCAGCGCCTCAAGCGCATCGACCCACCATTGCAGGCGCATCTCGGCCACGAAGGGCTCGCGCGCGGCCCAGGGCGCACGCGCAATCTCGAGGTTGAGCGCATAGAGGGGCAAGAGCCGGTCGCGCGCCCCCGGATCGAGCAACCGGCAGGCCGCAAACCGATCCGGGTCGCCCGCCTCGACCAGCGCCGCCGCCGCGCGCAGAGCCGCCGCCAGATCGCCGCTCATGCCGGGACCGCCCCATCATGGGCAAGCTTCCACAGGATCGCATCGAGCAGCGCCTCGAACGAAGCATCGACGATGTTCGGGCTGACCCCCACCGTGGACCAGCGCAGCCCGTGGCTGTCCTCGCTGTCGATGATGACGCGGGTCACGGCCTCGGTCCCGCCCTGCGTGATCCGGACCCGGAAATCGACCAGCTTCATATCCTCGATCGCGCCCTGATAGGGGCCCAGATCCTTCGCAAGCGCCTTGGACAGCGCGTTGACCGGGCCCCCATCCGAGCCATCCGCCACGATCCCCTCACTGACCGACAAGGTCCGCTGGCCGCCGATATTGACGACCACCACCGCCTCCGACAGGTGGATCATCCGGCCCTGCGCATCGCGGCGCCGCTCGACCGTGACGCGATAACGCTCGACCTCGAAGAAGCTCGGCAACAGGCCCAGAGCGCGCCGTGCGACCAGCTCGAAACTGGCCTGCGCGCCGTCATAGGCATAGCCGCGATCCTCGCGCACCTTGATCTCGTCGAGGATCTGCACCAGCCGCGGGTCCTTCGGGTCGATCTCGATCCCCATGCCGCCAAGCCGCGCGCGCAGGTTCGACTGCCCCGCCTGATTGGACATCGGGATCAGCCGCGTATTGCCCACCAGCGCCGGATCGACATGCTCATAGGTCGTGGGGTCCTTGAGGATCGCACTGGCATGCAGCCCGGCCTTATGCGCGAAGGCCGAGGCGCCCACATAGGGCGCGCTGCGCAAAGGCACCCGGTTCAGGATATCGTCGAGCTTGCGCGAGAGCTTGGTGATCGAGGCCAGCGCCGCGCGGTCGATGCCGGTGTCAAAGCCGCTGGCGAAAGGCTCTTTGAGCAGCAGCGTCGGGATCAGGCTCGTCAGGTTCGCATTGCCGCAACGCTCGCCCAGACCGTTCAGCGTGCCCTGAATTTGCCGCGCGCCGGCCAGAACGGCCGCAAGCGAGCCCGCCACCGCCTGCCCGGTGTCATCATGGCAATGAATGCCCAGATGGTCGCCCGGCACCCCGGCCGCAATCACCGCCGCGGTGATCTCGGCGATCTCATGCGGCAAGGCGCCGCCATTGGTGTCGCACAAGACCACCCAGCGCGCCCCCGCGCGATAGGCCGCCACCGCACAGTCCAGCGCATAGGCCCGGTTCGCCTTGTAGCCATCGAAGAAATGCTCAGCGTCAAACAAGGCCTCGCGGCCCTGCGCGACCATATGCGCCACGCTCGCCGTGATGTTCTCGAGGTTCTCCTCGAGCGTGATCCCGAGCGCCGCGGTCACATGGTAATCATGCGTCTTGCCCACCAGACAGACCGCCGCCGTGCCCGCATTCATCACCCCGGCCAGCACCTCGTCATTGGCCGCCGAGCGCCCGGCGCGCTTGGTCATGCCAAAGGCGGCGAAGGTCGCCCGCGTCTGCGGCCGCGCGGCGAAAAACTCGCTGTCGGTCGGGTTCGCGCCGGGCCAGCCGCCCTCGATATAGTCGATCCCGATCCGGTCGAGCGCCTCGGCAATCGCCACCTTCTCGGGCACAGAAAACTGCACGCCCTGCGTCTGCTGCCCGTCGCGCAGCGTGGTGTCATAAAGATAAAGTCGCTCGCGGCCCATCGCTGGCTCCTCCCGCCCGTCACCCAAGCCCCGGGGGGCTGGCTTTTTCTTGGTCCAAATACTCGAATGCGCCCTCAGTCCAAAGGCGGCAGCTTATCGAAATCGACGAAGAAGCTCGTCAAGCGAAGCCTCCAGACTGGACTGACGACTATCGTCAAGCTCGTCTGGATCGACGTGTTTCCAGTCACTGCGATTGTCCTTCAGCGCAACAAGCTCAATCCCAATTTCGCGCATTGCAGTCTTCAAAGAATCTGCGACTTCCCAATTTTTGTTCCGGCGGTGTTCAATCCAAATCCGAACAATGCCCTCGATCTTGCTGTTAAGCGCATCGGAGAGGCTCTTACTCGATAGAATCTCCGCGCGTTTTTCGTTGGAGTTCAGCAAACCTAGAAACTTTGCACCACTGGCGAACTCTTCAAAGCGTCCGGCCTTCTCCAACTGAAAAAGCGCAGCCAGTGCGCCGGGCGTATCCAGGTCATTGGACACCGGGTTGAGCACTTCAGAAGGAACGTTCTTTGACACACTATGATACTCGACTGGGCCGAGAAGTTCCCACCAGCGGCGAAGATGATTTCGGGCGACTTGGGCCTTCTCCGCCGTCCAGTCCATCGGCTTGCCATAATGCGTCTGAAGAAACACGAACCGGATCACCTCGCCCGGGATGCCCTGATCCAGCAAATCCCGCACGGTGAAGAAATTGCCCAAAGACTTGGACATCTTCTTGCCCTCGACCTGCAGCATCTCGTTGTGCAGCCACACCTGCGCAAAGCCGCCCTCGGGATGCGCGCAGCAGCTTTGCGCAATCTCGTTCTCGTGGTGCGGGAATTGCAGATCGATCCCGCCCGCGTGAATGTCAAACGACGCCCCGAGCAGCTCATAAGACATCGCCGAGCATTCGATATGCCAGCCCGGACGGCCGCGGCCCCAGGGGCTGTCCCACCCGGGCAGTTCATCATCCGAGGGCTTCCAGAGCACGAAATCCATCGGGTCTTCCTTGAAGGGCGCGACCTCGACCCGCGCCCCCGCGATCATGTCATCGACCGACCGCCCCGACAGCGCGCCATAGGCCTTGTATGACCGCACCCGGAATAGGACATGCCCGTCCTTGGCATAGGCATGCCCGCCCGCGATCAGCCCCTCGATCATCGCGATCATCTGCGCGATATAGTCGGTCGCGCGGGGCTCGACACTCGGGCGCAGCGCGCCAAGCGCATCCATATCGGCGTGATACCAGCCGATCGTCTCCTCGGTGCGCTCGCGGATCAGCTCTTCCAGACTGCCCGGCGCCCCCGCCTGCTGACGGGCCAGGGCGGTTGCGTTGATCTTGTCATCCACATCCGTGAAATTGCGCACATAAGTGACATGATCCGCGCCGTAAACGTGCCGCAGCAAACGATAGAGCACGTCAAACACCACCACAGGCCGGGCATTGCCCAGATGCGCGCGGTCATAGACCGTCGGCCCGCACAGATACATCCGCACATTGGCGGGATCGAGCGGCACGAACGCTTCCTTGCGGCGGGTCTTGGTATTGTGCAGGCGGATCATGAGGGTCCTCACGGGGCTGTCGCCGCGGGCTTAGCTCATTCGATCTCTCTGGGGAACAGAAGAACGGCCCGCGTGACTGGGGTCAGCGGCAAATAATGCACAGAAGGGTGGCACGGGTCGTCATGGCCCCTGTCTAGCCGGGCGCGCGGCCCTTGCCAAGGGGCAAGCGCGGCCCGATCAGGCCGCGACCGAGGCGCGCAGCACCGGCGCAAAGGGCTCGATCGTGACCGATTTCCCCTCGAAGGTGCAAAACGACCCGGCGGGGATCTCTTCCCAATCGGTCTGCCCCTCTTCGAGCGGTTCCGACACCACCGCGCGGCCGCGCCGCGTGTCCGACCAGCGATGATAAAGCGAGGGCGCCTGATCGTCGCTCGCATAGCGCACCGCATAAAGCCGCGCGCCATCGGAAAAGGCCGCGGTCAGGCGCATATGCGGCAGATGGCCCCGCTCGCGCGAGAGCCCCTCCAGCCGGGCGGTCGCGCGCTCCAGCGCCGCGCGCGGATCGGCCTCCAGCCCCTCGGCCAAAGCGATCAGAAACAGCGCCTCGCTGTCGGTGGCGCCCTTGCGCTCGCCATAGAGGCTGTCGGGGATCATCATCTCGCCTGCGCGGCGGAACTGCTCATAGCCGCCGATCTGGCCATTGTGCATGAAGCTCCAGCGGCCGACGACGAAGGGGTGACAATTGTTGCGGCTGGTCGCGGTGCCGGTCGAGGCGCGCACATGCGCCAGAAACAGACCCGATTTCACCGTCGCGGTCAGCGATTTCAGGTTCGGATCCGACCAGGCGGGCATCACATCGCGGTAAAGCCCGGGTTCCGCCCGGTCGCCATACCACGCAAGGCCAAAGCCGTCCGCATTGATCGCGGTGTGGCATTGCGTGGCGCAATGGCTTTGGTGAATCAGCGAATGCCCCGGTTTCGAGACGATTTCTTCCAGAAAGATCGGCTTGCCGATATAGGCGGCCCAACGGCACATGTCAGTCCCTGCGGCGGTGTCCCGCCCCCTGATAAACCATCCGCCCCAAGATCAGGTTAACACAAGAACCCGCGCCCGGGGAAGCACTGTTACTCGATCGCTTCGACGATCACCAGATCGCGCTCCGACGCGCCCTTGGCATGGGCGAGCGCCGCCTGATACTCGGCCCCGCGATAGC
This sequence comes from Sphingomonadales bacterium, assembly GCA_014763785.1. Lineage (GTDB taxonomy): Bacteria > Pseudomonadota > Alphaproteobacteria > Rhodobacterales > Rhodobacteraceae > Rhodobacter. The sequence continues at coordinate 4,723 of JACXUS010000058.1, forward strand.
AGGCCTCGGCGGCCTCGAGGCTGGGGAACCAAGCCAGCACGTTGCGCGCGCGGTCGGTCCCCTCCAGCTGCACATAGCGCGACCCGCGGGCGAGGAACTTGCCCCCCGCCTTGGCAATCGCGGGGCCCGCGAGTTCGGCATATCTGCCATAGGCTTCGGCGTCGAGCACCGTCACATGGGCGATCCAATAGGCTCCGGGCATCAGGCTTCTCCTGCGATCACGGCCTTGACGGCAGCCACCGCCTCGTCGGCCTTCGACGGATCGGCCCCGCCTGCCTGCGCCATGTCGGGACGGCCACCGCCGCCCTTGCCGCCAAGCGCGGCCGCTGCGGCCTTGACCATCTCGACCGCGCTGATCACGCCGGTCTTGTCGGCGGTGACGCCCGCGGCGACCGCCGCCTTGCCGCCGGTATCGGCCACGACCAGCACCGCACCCGAGCCGATCTTTTCCTTGAGACTGTCAACCAGCGCCGGCAGGTCCTTGCCCGAGACCCCCGAAACCACCTGCGCGAGGAAGGGCAAGCCATTGATTTCAATGACCTCCGGGCCACCGGCCGCACCGCCGCCCATGGCCAGCTCGCGGCGCAGCTGCGCGACCTCATTGGCCAGCGCGCGGCGTTCCTCGGCCAGCGCGCGCACCCGCTCGACCAGATCGCCGGTCGCGGTTTTCAGCACCGCCGCGGCCTCGGCCGCGAGCGCGCCCTGCGCCTTGAGGTGATCCAGCGCCGCCTGCCCGGTCAGCGCCTCGATCCGCCGCACCCCCGCCGAGGACGCGCTGTCGCCCAGCAGAACGAAAGCGCCGATCTCGCCCAGACGCGCAACATGGGTGCCGCCGCAGAGCTCGATCGAATAGGTCTTGCCCGCAGGCCCCTTGCCCGAGCCCAGAAGCTCGCCCATCGACACGACGCGCACCTCGTCGCCGTATTTCTCGCCAAAGAGCGCCTGCGCCCCCAGCGCGCGCGCATCGTCGGGCGTCATGATCCGGGTGTCCACCGCGCCATCCTGACGGATGAAGGCGTTCACCTCGCGCTCGATCTGGGTCATCTCCTCGGCGCTCAGCGCCTTGGAATGGCTGAAGTCGAAGCGCAGCCGGTCCTCGGCATTGAGCGAGCCCTTCTGCGCCACATGCGCCCCGAGCGCGCGGCGCAGCGCCTCGTTCAGCAGGTGCGTGGCCGAGTGGTTGGCGCGGATCGCACCGCGCCGGGCGTGATCGACCTCCAGCCGCGCGGGCTGGCCCTTGGTGACCTTGCCCGAGACGACCTCGCCGATATGCAGGAAGAGGCCCGCGACCTTGCGCGTGTCGGTGATGCGGATTTCGGCGGTTTCGGTGCGGATGATGCCCGCATCGCCCACCTGACCGCCCGATTCCGCATAGAAGGGCGTCTGGTTCACGATGATCGTGACCGGGCCCGCGGCCTCGGTGACCTCGGCGCCCTCAGTCACCAGCGCCGCGATCTGGCCTTCGGCCTTCTCAGTGTCATAGCCGAGGAATTCGGTGACGCCGACGCGATCGGCGATCTCGAACCAGAGCCGGGCATCCGACGCCTCGCCCGAGCCCGACCAGCTGGCGCGCGCCTTGGCCTTTTGCTCTTCCATCGCGGCGTCAAAGCCCGCGGTATCGACGCTGCGGCCCTTCTCGCGCAGCGCATCCTGCGTGAGATCCAGCGGGAAGCCATAGGTATCATAGAGCTTGAACGCGGTCTGACCGGGCAGCTCGGCTCCCTCGGGCAGCGCGCCAAGCTCTTCGTCGAGCAGCTTCAGCCCGCGGTCGAGCGTCACCTTGAAGCGGGTCTCCTCCAGCTTCAGCGTCTCTTCGATTAGCGCCTGCGCGCGCACCAGTTCGGGGTAAGCACCGCCCATCTGCCGCACCAGCGCCGGCACCAGACGGTGCATCACCGGGTCCTTGGCACCCAGCATATGCGCGTGACGCGCGGCCCGGCGCAGGATGCGGCGCAGCACATAGCCGCGCCCATCGTTGCTGGGCATCACCCCATCGGCAATCAGGAAGCTCGTCGAGCGCAGATGGTCCGCGATCACGCGGTGATGCACCTTGCCCGGGCCATCCGGATCGGCACTGGTGGCCTGCGCCGAAGCCTCGATCAGCGCGCGCATCAGGTCGGTGTCATAGTTGTCGTGCTTGCCCTGCAAAAGCGCGCCGATCCGCTCCAGCCCCATGCCGGTGTCGATCGACTGCATGTCGAGTTCGACCATCGAGCCGTCCTCGAACTGCTCGTTCTGCATGAAGACGTTGTTCCAGATCTCGATGAAGCGGTCGCCGTCCTCATCCTTGGAGCCGGGCGGCCCGCCCCAGATGTGATCGCCGTGGTCGAAGAAGATTTCCGTGCAGGGGCCACAGGGGCCGGTCGGGCCCATCTGCCAGAAATTGTCCTTGGTCGGGATGCGGATGATCCGCTCGTCGGTCAGACCCGAGACCTTCTTCCAGATTTCGGCCGCTTCGTCATCGGTGTGATAGACGGTGACCAGCAGTTTCGCCTTGGGGATGTCGAAATCGCGCGTCAGCAATTCCCAGGCATAGGTGATCGCCTGTTCCTTGAAATAATCGCCGAAGCTGAAATTCCCCAGCATTTCAAAGAAGGTATGGTGGCGCGCGGTGTAACCGACGTTATCCAGATCGTTGTGCTTGCCGCCTGCGCGGACGCATTTCTGCGCGGTGGTGGCGCGCACATAGTCACGCTTCTCGACGCCGGTGAAACAGTTCTTGAACTGCACCATGCCAGAGTTGGTGAACATCAGCGTGGGGTCGTTGCGCGGCACCAGCGGGCTGCTTTCGACGACGCGGTGGCCGTTGCGCTCGAAGAAATTCAGGAAGGTCGATCGGATGTCGTTCAAGCTGGGCATGGCGGGCCTCTGGTCGCGGATTTTACCCCGTTTAGCGCCCGCGCCCCGCCCTGTCGAGAGACCAAAAGGCCGGGCGCGGGGCCCGGCCTTTCCGTGGTCCGTTCTGGACCTCACTCTTCGGTGAGAGTGTCATCCTCGGCCGTGGCCCCGAAATCGAGGCCGTGGCTCGCGCGGATCTTGTCTTCGATCTCATAGGCGACATCGGGATGGTCGCGCAGGAATTGCTTCGCGTTTTCGCGACCCTGACCGATGCGCTCGTCGCCATAGGAATACCAGGCGCCGGATTTCTCGACCACGCCCGCCTTGACGCCCAGATCGACCAGCTCGCCAACCTTGGAAATGCCCTCGCCATAGAGAATGTCGAATTCGACCTGACGGAAGGGGGGGGCGACCTTGTTCTTGACGACCTTGACGCGGGTCTGGTTGCCGATCACCTCGTCGCGGTCCTTGATCGCGCCGGTGCGGCGGATATCGAGGCGCACCGAGGCGTAGAATTTCAGCGCATTGCCGCCCGAGGTGGTTTCCGGGTTGCCGAACATCACCCCGATCTTCATGCGGATCTGGTTGATGAAGATCACCATGCAGTTGCTGCGCCCGATGCTGGCGGTCAGCTTGCGCATCGCCTGAGACATCAGGCGGGCCTGCGCGCCGACGGTGGCGTCGCCCATGTCGCCCTCGATCTCGGCCTTGGGCGTCAGCGCCGCGACCGAGTCGACCACGACCAGGCTGACCGCGCCCGAGCGCACGAGCGTATCGACGATCTCCAGCGCCTGCTCGCCCGTGTCGGGCTGGCTGATCAAGAGCTCGTCAAGGTTCACGCCCAGCTTGCGCGCATATTGCGGGTCAAGCGCATGTTCGGCATCGACAAAGGCGCAGACGCCGCCCTTTTTCTGTTCCTCGGCAATGGCATGCAGGGTCAGCGTGGTCTTGCCCGAGCTTTCCGGGCCGTAAATCTCGATGATCCGGCCCTTGGGCAGACCGCCGATCCCCAGCGCGATATCGAGCCCCAGCGAGCCGGTCGAGGTCGCCTCGATCTCGGCGGCGGGGTTGTCCGCGCCAAGCTTCATGATCGAGCCCTTGCCGAACTGCCGTTCGATCTGCGCCAGCGCCGATTCCAGCGCCTTTTGCTTGTCTGCCTTACCCTTGTCGTTCATCTCGAAAAGACCCGCCGCTGCCATCATTTTGATCCTTATCCCACAGGGCGGGTCGCTCGGCAATCGCCTCCGCCCACCAGTTGTTCACGTCTTGTTCACTCCATTATGCGCACAAAAAGGGAACATTTCAACCAAATTCGCATGATCACACTGTCGCAGAGAGTGGTTAATCCAGGGTTAAGCATAATGGAGAGTTTACCCGATCCGGCCGGGCGGCTAATCAGGGGCAAAGAACGGGGGCAGGATGCTGATTTTCTGGGAACAGCGGCTGGTTTTTCTGGCCACACCAAAGGCCGGTTCCTCGGCAGTCGAGGCCGCGCTTGAGCCGCTCGCCTCGGTGGCGATCCAGCGGCCCGCGCCGCTCAAGCATATGAATTCGCAAGATTTTCGGACGCATCTTCTGCCCTATCTCGAGACGCAGACCGGCGCGCCCTTCGAGACGGTTGCGCTGATGCGCGAGCCGGTCGGCTGGCTGCGGTCATGGTATCGCTTTCGTCTGCGCGACGATTTTGACGATCCGAACCATCCGATGCGCGGGCGCAGTTTCGAGGATTTCGCGCGCGATTACATGCGTGACCCGCGGCCCGCGCATGCCGATATCGGCAGCCAATCGGCGATTCTCGCAGATCCCGACGGGCGTCCGCTGGTCGACCGCCTGTTCCGCTATGAGTCGATCGACAGCTTCGTGCATTTTTTGGAAGATCGGCTGGATTGTGCGATCACCCTGCCCCGGGTGAACGTGCCGCCGGCGGTGGATGTGCAGCTCTCGGATGCGACGGCGGCCGAGTTGAAGCAGGCGATGGCCCGCGATTTCGCACTGTATCAAAGCCTCTGACCGAGAAATCACGGGGGCGCGCGCGTGAGCGCGCCCGAAAAGATCCCGTATCACTCGCCGATCGCTCCCCGCTCGCCGACGGTGCGCCGACGGTGCGCCCCCGGTTCGATCTCCAATGCGCCCCCAATGCGCGCGCCCCCCAAATGCGTGCCGCCCAAATGCGTGCCCCCGGTGCAATCCGGAGCCCGCCGCGCGCCCCTGCGCCGGGTGACCACGCCCGACCTATGGAATCACTCCGCTGAGAAGCCCCCGCCCTCCGACACGCACCCGACCCTGGACGCGCGGCCGTCCGGCCCGGATGCGGCGGCTGCCCGCGCGCGGCGAAGCATCGCGAGCCCCCTGCCCCGGGGGGCAGACGCCGCCGCGGCATCCTTTGCGTTCAGCGCAACTGGTTTTGCACAGTCGCCGTCAACTCGCTGAGCGAAAACGGTTTCGGCAGGAAGATCGAATTCGGCACCGGCGGGCGCCCGTCGTGGAAGACATCCTCGGCATAGCCCGATACGAAGACCACGGCCGTATCGGGGCGCGCCTTCAGCGCCTCGGCCACCCAGGTCGGGCCATCCATCCCCGGCATGATCACATCCGTGACGAAGATATCGATATGCAGGTTTTCATCCTCGAGCAGCCGCAGCGCCTCTTCGGCGTTTTCCGCCTCGAAGACCGTATAGCCGCGCAGCTTGAGCGCGCGCGAGGCGAAGGCGCGCACCGGCGCCTCATCTTCGACGAGCAGCACCGAGGCGGTACGCGCCTCGCCGCTCGTTTCCACCGCGGGGGGCGCGGGCTCGGGCTCCGGCTCGGGCTCGCTGAGCCGGTCATAGGCGGGCAGATAGATCGAGAACGAGGTCCCCGAGCCCAGCACCGAATCGCAGAAGATATAGCCGCCGGTCTGCTTCACGATGCCATAGGCCGTCGACAGGCCGAGCCCGGTCCCCTCGCCCGCGCGCTTCGTGGTATAGAACGGCTCGAAGATCTTCGAGATCTTGTCGGCCGCGATTCCGACCCCTTCATCGGTGACCTTGACCAGCACATAATCGCCACGCGGCACCGCCGCCCGGTCGCGCCGCAGATCCTCGGTCAGGCGCAGGTTCTCGGTCTCGATCCGGATCTCGCCGCCGCCCGGCATCGCATCGCGCGCATTCACCACGAGGTTCATGATCACCTGTTCCAGCTGCCGCTTGTCGGCGCGGATCGGCTGCAGATCGGGGTCATGGTTGAGCGTCAACAGCACCTTCTCGCCCACCAGACGATTGAGCAGATGGGTCAGATCCGACAGCGTATCGCGCAGGTCGATCACCCGCGGCTTCAGCGTCTGCTTGCGCGAAAACGCCAGCAGCTGACCGACCAGCGAGGCCGCCCGGTTCGCGTTCTGGCTGATCTGATCGAGATCGGCATAATCCGGGTCACCCTTGTCATGGCGCAGCATCAGCAGATCGCAATGCCCGGTGATCGCGGTCAGCAAGTTGTTGAAATCATGCGCAACCCCGCCGGCGAGCTGGCCGATCGCCTGCATCTTCTGGCTTTGCACGAATTGCGCCTCGAGGGTTTTCAGCTGCGTCGCATCCGAGAGCACCGCGATCAGGCCGACGCGCCCCTCTTCGACCACGCGGCTCAGCGTGACCTGCAAGAACACCTCGCGGTCGGCGCGGCGCGCGCGCAGCACTTCGGGGCGGCGCTCGGTGCGCCCGGCCAGCGCATCGGCAAACCAGTCGTTGACCGGCCGCCCGAGCCCCTCGAACAGATCCGAGGCCCGCGTTTCCGGCGCGATCGCCCCCATCAGACCGCGGGCCACCCGGTTCACCGCCATCACCCGGCCATCGGCCGAGAACCGGATCAACGCCACCGGCACCTCCTCGAAAGAGGCCGGGTCGCGGGTGCCGACATGGCCCTGTGCCATCGGCAAGAGGTAAATCTCGCTGCGCCCGCCGGGGGCCTCGATCTCGGCCACGACGCAGCGCATCGGCCCGTCCGGGGTCGCGATCTCATGTTCCTCGCCTGAGCGCAGCGGCAATTCGGCGAAGATCCGGTCCAGCGTGCGCACCCGCTCGCCCACGATCCGTCGCAGGGCCTCGTTCATGAAGAGCACCGTCCCGGTCTTCGAGGCGGTCATCATCGGCAGGCTGATCGCCTCGGCGCCGCGGCCGGGGCTTGAGCGCTCCGCCATATCCTCAAGCCGCCACAAGAACCCCTGATCGCCGATCTGATGCACCGACAGCCGCACATGGCCGCGCCGCGTCACCAGATCCTCGCGCGCAGCGCCAAGCGCCGCGGCCTTGCTTTGCAGCCGCGTCAGCACCGAGGCCGGATTGGCGAACAGCTCGCCCAGAGCGCGGGTCAGCGTCTGCCCGCCACGCGCGCCGAACCGATCCAGCGCCGCGCGGTTCTGAAAGCCGATCTCGCCATCGAGGTCGGTGGTGAAAGAAGGCGCCGCATCATGCGCGATGAAGGTCGATATCTGTTCCTCAAGCCGCACCCGCGCCCGGCCCTGTGCCCGCGCGGCAATCCGCATCACCAGCGCCAGCACCAGCAAGCTGCCCGCCATCGAATAGAGCACGGTCGTGACGACGCGATCGGTCACGATCAGCCCCGCTCCGCCCATCACCAGAGCCCCGACAAACAGATAGATCGCGCCCGGTGCCAGGATCGCTGCCGTTCGATGCAACGGCTGCAGGGGCTGGTCGGGATGCGCCACGTCTTCGGTCCTTTGCAGAATCAACTCCCCCATTGCGGGCAAAATTACTTAAGACCCGATTAAGGGCAATCAAAACACAACCACGACGTGTGTCAATTGCGCGAAAGGCAGGGGGCGATCAGGCCGTGGGGCGTTGCACGATCGCCGCGAAGAACCCGTCGCCCCCCTCGGTCGGATCGAAGCGGCGGCGGGCCGTCTCCGACCAGCCGCTGCGCGCGACAAAGGCTTGAATTTGATCCACATTCTCGGCGTCAAACAGCGAGCAGGTGAAATAGGCCAGATGCCCGCCGGGGCGCACATGCGCGGCCGCCTCGTCAAGGATGCTGGCCTGCAGCGCGACCAGCTCGGCCAGCCGTTCGGGGGTCAGGCGCCATTTCGCCTCGGGCGTGCGCCGCCAGGTGCCCGAGCCCGAACAGGGCGCGTCGACCACCACCAGATCCTGCGCCGCAATCGCCGCGCCGGGCACCAGAACCGCGATCTTCGCCCCCGCGCGCGCCGCCCGCGGGCCGATGTCGCGCATCCGGGCGGCGTCGGCATCATGGGCACTCACCACTGCGCGCGGCGCGCGTGCGGCAATCGCCAGCGCCTTGCCGCCACCGCCCGCGCAATAATCGAGCACCCGATCCCCCGTCGCGAGCGGCACGAGCGCCACCGCCGCCTGCGAGGCCGCATCCTGCAGCTCGACCAGCCCCTCGAGATAGGCCGCCGAGCGCGCAATCCCGCGTGCCCCCGCAGTCACCTGAAGCGCCGTTTCCGCCAGCGGATGGGGCTCGGCGGTGATCCCCTCCGCGGCCAGCCGGTCAATCGCCCCCGCGCGCGGGATCCGCGCGATATTCACCCGCAGGATGAACGGCGCGCGGCCCCGCATCGCCGCCGCCACCGCCTGCGCCCGCGGCCCGAGCGCCGTCTCGAGCGGCGGCCAGAGCCAGTCGGGCCAGTCGGCGCGGATCAGATCGGCCTCGGGCGGGGCCGGGGCGGCGAGATGCGCAGCCTCCTGCTCCGATAGCGCGGCGGGGGCAAAGCGCGCCCCGGTAAAAAG
>JACXUS010000302.1 GCA_014763785.1 Sphingomonadales bacterium
CCTTTTCCATTGGCCCGGGGGCCGGGGGCGCGGTCCCTGCGGGACCGCGCCCCCGGCCCCCGGCTCCCCCCGCCTCAGGGGGCATCGGCCGGCGTCACCATCGCATTCAGGATCGCTTCGCTGTCGATCACACCCGCGGGCGCCCCCTTGCGGTCGAGCACGGTGGCCTCGGCCGCCCCCGCCGCCGCCATCTGCCGCGCGACCTTTTCCAGCACCAGATAGCCATCGACCCGCAGCTCGGGCAGCGCCTCGCCTGGCGCCAAGGGCCGCGCCAGCCGCCCCGCCCGGATCACCCGGCCGCGGTTCACCTCGCGCACGAATTCCGCGATATAGGCATTGGCCGGACGCAGCACGATATCCTGCCCGCTGCCGACCTGCTCGAGCTTGCCATCGCGCAAGATCGCGATGCTGTCACCGAGCCGCAGCGCCTCATCCAGATCATGAGTGATGAAGACGATGGTCTTCTGCAGCTCCTTTTGCAGCTCCAGCAGGACCTTCTGCATATCCATCCGAATGAGCGGATCGAGCGCGGAAAAGGCCTCGTCCATCAGGAGGATATCGGCATCATTGGCCAGCGCCCGCGCCAGCCCCACGCGTTGCTGCATGCCGCCCGAAAGCTGGTTGGGATAGTTCTCCTCGAACCCGCTCAGCCCCACCCGGTCGATCCAAGCCCGCGCCACCGGCTCGGCCTGATCGCGCGCCACGCCGCGGATATCGAGGCCATAGAGCGTGTTTTCCAGCACCGTCCGATGCGGCAGCAGAGCAAACTTCTGGAACACCATCGCGGTCTTGGTGCGGCGGAACTCGCGCAACGCGCGCGGCCCCATCGCCACGACATCGCGCCCCTCATAGAGCACCTCGCCCGCAGTGGGCGCGATCAGACCGTTGATATGGCGGATCAGCGTCGATTTGCCGGACCCCGAGAGCCCCATGATCACCGAGATTTCCCCGGGCGGCAGGCTCAGGTTGATATCCTGAAGGCCCAGCACATGGTTGTGGCGGTCGTTCAGCTCTTCCTTGGTCATCCCCGCCTTCACCTTGTCGATGAAGCGCCCCGGGCGGGGCCCGAAGATCTTGTAGAGCTGGCGGATCTCGATGCCTGAGCGTTGCGGGGCCTCCTCAAGCGGATCAGTCATGGCCCACCTCCGTGTGTTTCTGCAGCCGCTTGCCAAAGGCCTGGCTGGTGCGGTCAAAGACGATGGCGATGGCGACCAGCGCAAAGCCATTGAGGAAGCCCACCGTGAAATACTGGTTGGTGATCGCCTGCAGCACGTTCTTGCCAAGACCGCCCACCCCCACCATCGAGGCCACGACGACCATCGAGAGCGACATCATGATGGTCTGGTTCACCCCGGTCATGATCGTGGGCAGCGACAGCGGCAGCTGCACCCCCCACAGTTTCTGCCGCGGATCGGCGCCAAAGGCATCGGCCGCCTCGATCACCTCGCGATCGACCAGCCGGATGCCGAGGTTCGTCAGCCGGATCATCGGCGGCACCGCATAGATCACCACCGCGATCAGCCCCGGCACCTTGCCGATGCCGAAAATCACCACGACCGGGATCAGATAGACGAAGCTCGGCAGCGTCTGCATCACGTCAAGGAGCGGCGAGAGCACCGATTGCACCCGGTCCGAGCGCGCCATCAGAATGCCCAAGGGCAGCCCGATCAGCACCGCAACCAGCGTCGCCACCGTGACCATGGCCAGCGTCGTCATCGTATCGACCCAAAGCCCGAAGACCCCGATCATGACCAGCGCCAGTGCCGTGCCCGCAACGGTCTTCCACTGCCGCGACCCCGCCCAGACCACTGCCAGAATCAGCGCCATCATCAGCGGCCAGGGCGCGCCGGTGAAGAGATCCTCGAGCCCGTTCAGAAACAGTTGCAGCGGCGCTGTGCCCACGTCGATCACGTCGGACCATTGCCGCACAAGATCGCGAAAGCCGCCGTCGATGCCGCGGCGCATCTCGCGCAGGCTGCCGCTCGACAGCGACGGGAAGTTGCACATGAGCTCGGGCAGTCCCCAACACTCGGCCATCCGGTAACCTCCGGTTTTGAAAATGCAAAAGGGCGCCGGGATCACTCGCCCGGCGCCCTTGTGTTTCATGCGCCGCTCACAGCGCGGCTTCGACCTTCGCGGCCACCTCGGGGGTGACCCAGGCCTTCCACATCTCGGGATAGGTCTCGAGGAAATAGTAGGCGCTATCCTCGTTCGAGCCCTGGTTCTCATCCATCCAGGCCAGAACCTTGCCCACCGTCTGGTTGTCCCATTTCCGGGTCTGGACATAGTCCATCGCCACGCCCGCCTTCTCGGCAAAGCCCTTGGTCACAACGGTGAAGACATCCGAGCGCGGATAGGCATTGACCTTGGGCGCGGGGCAATCGGCCTGCGAGGTGCAGGCATCCCAATCGGCCTTGTCATTGGGCACACCCCAATCGAGCGCGACCATCTCGTATTTGCCCAGAATCGCGGTCGGCGCCCAGTAATAGCCGAGCCACCCCGCCTTGCGCTCATAGGCATTGGCGATCGAGCCATCGAGCCCCGCGGCCGAGCCGGTATCGATCAGATCGAACCCCTTCGCCTCGGCATCGAGCGCGCGATAGAGGTTGGTGGTCGAGATCTGGCAGTTCCACCCCGACGGGCAGTTGAAGACCGCGCCGCGGCTCGGGTCCTCGGGCGCGGGGAACAGCTCGGGGCGCGCGAGCGCCTCTTCGACCGTCTTGATGCCGGTCTCGTCGGCGAGATATTTCGGGATCCACCAGCCCTCGACCCCGCCATCCGACAAAAGCGGCGCGGCGATGACGAGGCGCCCCTCGGCCACCGCCTCATCAAGGGCGTTCTTGACCGCATTGACCCAGAGCTCGGGCGCCATGTCGGGCTCGGCCTTCTCGTTCATCGAGGTGAAGGTGGGCATCGTATCGCCGGTGACCAGCTCGACATCGCAGCCATAGCCCTCTTCGAGGATGATCTTGTCGACCCAGGCCGCGACCCCGGCCGAGGCCCAGTTCATTTCGGCGATGGAGATGCGGCCGCAGTCTTCGGCAGCAAGCGCCGGGGCGGCGGTGCCAAGCGCGATGAGCGCGGCGGCGGGAAGAGAGCGGGCAAGATTGGCCTTCATCGGGTTACTCCTGTCTTGGGCAGCATGACTTGAACCGCCGGGCCTGTGCTGCAGGGCCCGGCCGTCGCGACCGGCCAGCAGAGGGCCGGCGGCCGCGGCTTGCTTTCGCAGGATCACGAAAGCGACAAAAATGTCGTAAATGGATGAGGCCCCGGGCGCAAGGTCTAATTGCGACCCGACGAAGCGTCGCAATTGGGCGGATTGCGGAGTGCCGCGCCGTGCCCCACGCGCCGTGCCCCACGCGCCGCGCCCCGCGTGCGGCCGCTCAGGCCC
>JACXUS010000303.1 GCA_014763785.1 Sphingomonadales bacterium
TCTCAGCCAGCCCCGCAAGCCCCCTTGCCGCAGCCCCCCCGTCGCCTTAGGTTTTGCCCATGACCCACGCGCCGCTCATCGACCCCTTTGCCCGCCCGATCACTTATCTGCGGGTCTCGGTCACCGACCGCTGCGATTTCCGCTGCACCTATTGCATGGCCGAGCACATGCAGTTCCTGCCGAAAAAGGACCTCCTCAGCCTTGAGGAACTTGACAGGCTGTGCAGCGCCTTCATCGGGCTTGGCGTGCGCAAGCTGCGCATCACCGGCGGCGAGCCGCTGGTGCGCCGCGATATCCTGACCTTCTTCCGCGCGGTCTCGCGCCATCTGGACACCGGCGCGCTCGATGAACTCACGCTGACCACCAACGGCAGCCAGCTGTCGCGCTTCGCCGCCGATCTGGCGGCGCTTGGCATGCGGCGGATCAATGTCTCGCTCGACACGCTCGATCCCGCGAAATTCGAGGCGATCACCCGCTGGGGCAAGCTCGCGCCCGTCCTGGAGGGGATCGCCGCCGCGAAAGCCGCGGGGATGCGGGTCAAGATCAACACCGTGGCGCTGAAGGGCTTCAACGAGGGCGAGCTGTTCCGCCTCGTGGACTGGTGCGGCGCCGAGGGGCACGATCTGACCTTCATCGAGGTCATGCCGATGGGCGAGATGGGCGAGGAGCTGCGGCTCGATCAATACTGGCCGCTTTCCGACCTGCGCGCGCGGCTGGCCGAGCGGTTTACCCTGCACGATCTGCCCGACAGCACCGGCGGGCCCGCGCGCTATGTGCGGCTGGGCGAGAGCGGGCAGCGGATCGGCTTCATCACGCCGCTCACGCATAATTTCTGCGAAAGCTGCAACCGGGTGCGGGTGACCTGCACGGGGGAACTCTTCATGTGTCTGGGCCAAGAGGACCGCGCCGATCTGCGCGCGCCCTTGCGCGCAAGCCCCGAGGATGACGCCCTGATCGCCGCGATCCGCGGCGCGATCGCGCGCAAGCCCAAGGGGCACGATTTCGACTATGCCCGCGCGCCCGGCGGCAGCGCCATCCGCGGCCAGATGAGCCGCCACATGAGCCACACCGGCGGCTAGCCCGCGTAGGGAGGTCCGATGCGCATCACCCCGACCCGGATTGCGCGTGCAGGCCTGGCCGCGCTGATCGCCACCTGGGCCGTGGCGGCCACGCTCTGGGGGCATCTGCTGCTGGGCTTTGGCGGGCCGCTTCTGGGTCAGCCGCAGGCGCTGGCGCCCGCGCTACAAAACAGCCCCGGCAGCTATGCGCTGGCCTGCGCGCTGGCCGCGGCACCGCTGGCGCCGGTGCTGTGGGGGGCGGCGGTGCTGTCGGGGCCCTGGCCGATCCGGGTGCTGAACCTCGGGCTGCTCGCCGGGGGCTGGTATTGGGCGGCCGACCGGGTGGCGATGGAGTTTGCGGCCGATTTCGGCGCGACATGGTTGCCCGGCGAGCCCTTTGCCGAGCTGTTTTTCGACCCGCTCCTGACCCCGGCGCTGGCGGGGGCGGCGCTGCTGGCGCAGGGGCTCATGCTGCGCTGGCTGAACCGCCCGCCGCGCCCGCGCGCCCCCGCCCCGCAGCCCAAATGACCTGTATCAAGGCGCCCTTGGGAGGGGGCGCTAGACTGACCCCGGAACAAGGAGAATTTCGATGTATTCCAATATCATCGTCCCCCTCGCCTTCGACGAGGACCACAACCCCGATGCCGCGCTCAACATCGCGCGGACGCTGGCTGCCCCCGGCGCGCGGGTGACGCTCGTGCATGTCATGGCCGATGTCCCGGGCTTTGCGATTTCCTACATGCCCGAAGGCTATGGCGCCGATCTCAAGCGCACGCTGCAGGCCGAAATCGACAAGCTCGCGAGTGAATTCGAGACTGGCGCGGGCGTGATCCGTCAGGGCCATGCCGCCAATGAGATCCTCGATCTGGCCAGCGAGATCGGCGCCGATTGCATCATCGTCGCCTCGCATCGGCCGGGGCTTGGGGATTACCTGATCGGCTCGACCGCGGCGCGCGTCGTGCGCCACGCGCCCTGCTCGGTCATGGTGATGCGCTAAGGCCCGGCCGGCGGGGGCGCGCGCCGCCCCCGCTGCGGTTTCGGGAAAGCCCCCTTGCGCGATTGCCCCCTCGCGCCAGTGCCTCCTTGCGCCAGGGCCCCCTGCCCGCTCAAGCGCCCTGCGCCGCGCCGAAGGGCGGGAAGGGATCGGGCAGCTGCGCCCAGGCCCCGGGCGTGAAATCCGCGGTCTCAAGCAGCGCCGCATTCAGCCGCGCACAGATCGCCTCGCGGTCGAGCGCGGTGCCGATGAAGACGATCTCCTGCCGCCGGTCGCCCCAGGGCTCGACCCAGTTCCTTGCGATCTCGGCCTGTGCCTCGGGGTGCTGCGGCAGGCGGCTTTGCGGCACCGAGGCCCACCAGCGCCCGAGCGGCGTGATCGCGGTCTTGATCCCGGCAAGGCTGAATTCGAGCGCCCAATCGGGCCGCGTCGCGATCCAGAAATGCCCCTTGGCGCGGATCACCCCGGGCAGCGGCCCGGTCAGAACCTTGCGGATCTGCGCCGGATCGAAGGGCGCGCGGGCGTGATAGACGAAAGAGGAAATCCCGTATTCCTCGGTTTCGGGCACATGATTGGCGAAGCCGTAAAGCTCCTTGGCCCAGAGCGGATGTTCCTGCGCGCGGTCGAAATCGAAAAGCCCGGTGTCGAAGATATCGCCGGGATCGACCTTGCTGAAATCGGTCTCGATCAGCCGCGCATCGGGATTGAGCGCCTTGATGATCTGGCGCGCGCGGGCGGTGCGGTCGGGCCCGGCCTCGGTGATCTTGTTCAGCACCACCACATCGGCGAATTCGATCTGATCGGTGAGCAGATCGACCAGCGAGCGGTCATCGCCCTCGCCCAGGCTCTCGCCGCGGTCGGCCAGGAAATCGGCGCTGTTGAAATCCTGCGTCAGGTTGATCGCATCGACCACCGTCACCATCGTATCGAGCCGCGCGACATCCGAGAGGCTCTCGCCCGCCTCGTCGCGAAAATCGAAGGTCGCGGCGACGGGCAGCGGCTCGGCGATGCCGGTGCCCTCGATCAGCAGATAGTCGAAGCGCCCCTCTGCAGCGAGCTTGCGCACCCCCTGCAAGAGGTCGTCGCGCAGCGTGCAGCAGATGCAGCCGTTCGACATTTCCACGAGCTTTTCCTCGGCGCGGTTGAGTTCGGCGCCCTCGCGCACCAGATCGGCGTCGATATTCACCTCGGACATATCGTTGACGATGACCGCGACGCGGCGCCCTTCGCGGTTGTTGAGCACATGGTTGAGCAGCGTCGTCTTGCCCGCGCCGAGAAAGCCGGAAAGCACGGTGACCGGCAGGCGGGGATCGGCGGGGCTTGCGGTCGGGCGGGCGG
>JACXUS010000304.1 GCA_014763785.1 Sphingomonadales bacterium
GGGGGAAGTGGTGGCGAGGGGGCGCACCATGCTTTCCCCCACCATCAATTTTGGGCGCTTTGCTGCGTGAGATCGGCGATCTTATCGCCTGCACTGACGGCCAGAGACCGCCGCTGCTCACAGTCGATCAGAGCGTCCCCTAGGCGCGAAATCATGCGAGCGTCTGCAGCCAGCGTCCCGGCCTCCTCCACAAGCGTCTCCGGGCGCGCGCATGATTGGCGTGCCGCCGCAGGGATTTCCACGCGCGGCGCCGTGACTTCAATGCTCGCCCCAGTGCGCGCGGATGTCGTCGAGCACGCCGGCAGGAACGCCGGGGCCAGACAGGCCAGGATCAGTATCGAACGCATCGAATAGCCTCCGCTCTGCCGCCTGTCGCGCCTCGCGTTCGGCCAGCAATTCACCTTCGATCTTGGCAAGCTGCGCAGCTGCCGCATTCGCCGCCGCCACATGATTGGACAGCTTGCCAAGATCATCCTCGAAGGCGTCACGAGCGATCTGCGCCGCCGTGAGATCAGCGCGCGCCTGTCGCAGGTCACCGCGCAGCCATAGCGCCCATGATCCAAGACCGGCCGCGACCAGACCAACGCCAACGATGATCCATTTCATGCCGCAGCGCCGATCATGCACAGATCGTAATTATCGCTGCGGCGCGTCACCAGCCCGACGAAGATGACCCCGCCGGCCTTGTTGAACCATGTCATTGCCTTGCAGCTCCCAGGGATGTCTCCGGCGTTCAGCCGCCGCAGCGCCGTCGACTTCGTGGCGGCACCAATTCCGATATTGATCGTCAGATCGGTCCATGCCGCGCCGCGGTGCGCCGTAATCCGCCCGCGCAGTGTCACCTCGGTCATATGGCGCGAGACGCCACGCCAGTATTCAACGGCCTCCGAGGTGATCAGCCGGTCGCAATCACGGGCAGTGATCGTGTGCCCCATGCGCACACCGCGTGTCGTGCCCGCGCATATCGTCGGAATGCCGATCGGGTCTCGATAGGCGGTCAGCCGCACGCCCTCATGGCGCTTGATCTCCGGCACAGCAATCGCGATGATCTGCCCCTCGGTGATCTTGCTGCCGCTGATGATGGCGCCAGAGCTTGGCTCGAGCAGAGGCCCAGACGGACGATAGGCCTCGGCCGAGGCGAACTGCATCATTGCCATGATCGCGAGCAGGGCCACGCCAGCGATGCGCCACAGGTTCGGCCAGACCCCATCCGGCTGCTGAATGAACCGCCCGATCCCGGACCACAGAAACAGCGCCAGCGCGACCATCGCGCAGCCATTCGGGTCGAGCTGATAGCCGAAGCCATACCACGACACCACGGGTGCTATGATCGCCAGAACGGCCAGAACCGCTCCCGAGAAAGCATAACCCAACAGCGCCCGGCGCCAGTCCTGAATGATCTTCATCACGGTTGTCCTTCCATGCGTTCGAGGCGCGCGTCGATCCGCGCCATGTAGCTGAGGATATTCGAGAAACGCTCATCAGCCCGCGCCTGCTGCTGCTCGATAGTCCCAATTCTGCCGATGATCATCGCCATGTCTGCTTTTGATGCTGCGCGATCAAGTGCCTGAGACCCGACGATATCGGCGATCGACTTGGCATTGCGATCGGACATTCCCTGCAAAGCCGTGATCGTCTGACCGGCCCAGAAGGCGCCGCCGAGTATCGCGACCAGCATGGTCCATGCCAGAGACCGATTGAGGGTGATCCCGCGATCGCTGTTTTCGATCCGGGGGCGAAGATCTTCGTTGGTCATATCGAAACGTCCTGTCAAACTGCCGAGGCAGTGCGTTCAAAATACGAGTTTGTCAGGCGGATCGTCCTGCCCGCGCACGCCGTTCCGGCGCCGCAGCCAGTGGTTCACCATCGGCCGCGGACAGCTCGACCATCATGATCGGCCCTCCCCATGTGCGCCTGATCTCATAGTGTGCCGCCACCTTCTTGCGCAGCTTGCACAGGAAGACATCGAACAGCTTCGGCTCCGGCATGTCCGCATCGAGCCGGTCAGAATACATCCGCCGCATGACGATTTCCGGCGCGATCCACTTCCCGATCTGATGGCGCAGGATCAGAAACATCCGGCCCTCGAGCGGCGTCAGGTCATGCTCCTGCATAGCTTCTGCCAGCTCAACCACATCAGACCCGGTAAGCCAGTCGAGCTTCTCGCGCAGATCGTCGATCGAGGCGCGGTCCTCTTCGCGCGGCTCATAGTGATCCCCTTGCGCCTCCTCCATCGCGAAGAGGATCGTCGAGATGATCGCCTTTGCCGAACGCGCCGGCCATCCACGCATCTCTTCATAGGTTTCGAGAGGCGCCTCGGAGATCACGATATCATGCATGATCCGGTGCAGCGTCGGGGCAAGGCGGAACGCCGTTGGATTGCGGTGGTAGCGCGCAGCCGTTAGAACCTGCTGCTCGGTCAGCACCTTGCGGCGGCGCATGTCGAGGATCGTCTTCATGAAAATGTCTCCATGATCATCGCAAACTTGTGGCTTGGCATTAGCTTCCTGACGAAGATTTTATCCGTCGAACCACCCCCGCGGCGATCAGGATGACGGACATCAACCATCCGGCGACCGCCCAGCCGCTGGCCTCGCAACCCGCCCCGCAGAGCGCAGCTAGCGCGACGTGCCCGGCGTCCTCGATCTGGTCGGCGCGGCGCCCGCGCCTTTGGATCGCAAATTCCCAGACTGCAAGATAAACGGCACCTGACAGGTATGCGGCCCAGATCGGCCCGAGGCCCGCCAGCGCGAGACCCGCGGGGAACCCGATGACCCACGCATGCCCGGCCTGATTGGTGGCATGCCCATACCAGTCGCGCTGGTAGTCGTCCGGGGTCATCAGCTCGGACACGATCTTGCGCCAGAGGTCACGCATTGATGGCCACCGCGAGGGCGTCAAGCGCGGCGATCATATCGGCCTCATTTGACGCCGCCATGATCGCCGCCTGAGCCCCGAAATAGGCCCCGTCGATCCCCGCCGCGGCTGACTTCCAGAGCGCATTGAGATTCAGGAACACCTGCGCCACCTCGGCGGCGGTGGGGGCGGTGACGCCGACCTCAGACCAGATCAGCGGATAGTCGGCCGCGACCGGCTCGGCATCTGCAAGAAAGGCCCGGGCCTCCTCGAGCTTGGAGGCATAGATGGCGTCCTGACCTGGTATGTCGGTGATGTAGTGCATCCGTGCAGCGGCGCGCAGCTCCAGAGCCCGGGCCAGCGCCGCGGCGCGCGCGGCCTCCAGCGCAGCCGCATCATCTGCGGCGACCTGCTCGGTTGTGCGCGGGTCAACCCAGCTCTCGGATGGCAAATCCCAGACATGGTGCGGGTCCGGCTGAGGCGGCAGG
>JACXUS010000305.1 GCA_014763785.1 Sphingomonadales bacterium
GTCAACCAGAAATGCCCGCTCATCATGCCCCCTCTGTTTGGGAGCTTGAATCATGCAGCCCGTGCAGCCTCAAGTCGATTTATGGGTCCTGACCCTAAGACGCCCATCTTGATCCCTCACCCCCAAACCCCCACAAACTCCCGCCATTCGCCCTTAGACATCCCCGACGTCTCCTGCGTCACCACTTCCCCGCCAAGCCGCCGTTTCAGCACCTCGACCGCCTTGCCCGACAGGTTCACCCCGCCCAGACGGTAGTCCTCGAACGCCTCATAGGCCGAGGGCACCCAGTCCTTGACGATCTGGCACATGGTCTCGGCATAGACGCGGATCTCGTATTGCGCGTGGGTATCGGCGCGCAGGCGCAGGAAGTGGAACAGGTTGTGCAGGTCGATCTTCCAATACCACTGGGTGTAGATATTGGCGGGCAGGTTCATCCGCGCCAGTTCGCGCGCAAGGCCCAGCTTGCCGGTGTCCGCATCCGGGGTCAGCATGTCCTCGTAATGGTCATAGGCGCGCATCGCATCCTCGCGCAGCAGGTCGAGCACGCGCGCGGCCTCGGCGCCCTCAAGGACCTGCCCGCGGCCCTGATTGTTCACCGAGGATTGGGCGGCGAGCGCCTCGGGGGCGGGGATGTAGAATTCCCGGTCGAGGATCGAATAGCGCGCCGAATATTCGTTCACGTTGGCGGTGCGGTGGCGGATCCACTGCCGCGCGACGAAGACCGGCAGTTTGACGTGGAACTTGACCTCGCACATCTCGAAGGGGGTCGAGTGCCAGTGCCGCATCAGATAGCGGATCAGCCCGCGGTCGTCGCTGACCGCCTTGGTGCCGCGGCCGTAGCTGACGCGCGCCGCCTGACAGATCGCCGCATCATCGCCCATATAGTCGATGACCCGCACGAGGCCGTGATCGAGCACCGGGTGCGCGGTATAGAGATGCGCCTCCATCCCCGGGGCGGTCGCGCGCAGGGTCGGCGTGCTGTGGGCCCGCTGGGCGGCGATCTCGGCGGCTTGTTCGGGGGTCAAGGGCATCGGGCATCCTCCAGCATGCGAATCGGGCCGACTATATCTGTGGCGTGATCCTCACGAAACCGCGACATGCGGTAGGGCACCGGGCAGGGTGTCGCGGGCGGGGCACAGCCGCCCCGGCGATGGTGCCGAAAGGTTTACAGAAATTGACTTTTTCCGACCTTTTCGGCAGCCTTTCGGCCGAGCAGGTTGAAAGAAAGATAATACTATGGCGAGACATCTTATGCCGTTGGCGGCGCTGATCGCGCTTGTCGCATGCAGCGGTCCGGCGCTGGTCAAGAGCGCCTCGTCCTCGAGCGGCAGTGTGGATGACGCCCAGCAAGGCGGCACGGAAACCCCGACCCCGACCCCCGCGACGATCACCGTGCCCGATACGCTGGCGGTGAACATGTCGAGCTTCACCTATGATCCCGACAACGATTCGCTGCAGGTGGCCATCGAGGGGCTCGACGGCACCTCGTCCGGCGATGCTGGGCTGGTGAATTACACTCGCAATGCGACCCTGGATACCGGCGTCTACAAGGCCTATTCGCTGCAGGAAGATGCGCTCGACCGGATCTTCGTCGCGCTGGCCGCGACCTCGGAGGATGGCTCGGTCACGGCCGTCACCGCGGGCAATGGCGGGCAATTCAGCAAATATTTCGCGGGCGGTGTCTATTCGCGCAAAGGCGATTTCACACCGCCGGTGATCGGTGATGGCCCAGGCAAGGGGCAGGTCTCCTACGCGGACGATTATGCGGCAGTGAGCAATATCCCGGTGCAGCGTAGCTAGCCCACCTCGATCGGGGCCGCCGTCGATCCGTCGACCCCGGGGGCGCTGGTGCCCAATCAGCCGATGCGCGTGGCGGGAAAAACGTTCCTGAACGTGAACTTTCAGGACAATTCGATCAACGGCTCGATCTATGACCGCAACATGATCGACACGCTGGATGGCGTGCCTGTCCGGCTGGAGACCGTCTATCTGACGCCCGCCGATATCGCCAGCGACGGAACCTTCTCGGGCGGGACCGCGCGCCTCGACAACTCGGGCACCGGGTCCTATGGCGGGATCTTTGGCGGCACGGATGCCAATTCGGTGGCGGGCCTTGTGCATCTGGAGGCGAGCCAGGTCTATCTTGCCGGATCGAACCCCGACACGGCCTCTGGCACGCAGATCGAGAACGCTCAGGAACATGGCGTCTTCGTGCTGACGCAATGTGGTGTGAACAATACCTCGGCTGTCTGCTCGCAAGTCGCGCCCAGCCTGCCCTGAGGGCCGGGGGATGGCGGGCAAACGGATCGCGGGGCTGATCGCCGGGCTCGTGCTGGCGCTCGCGCCAGCCGCGCAGGCGGGATCGGTCGAGGTCGACTTGAGGACGCTCAGCGCGGCGCAACTGCAGGGGCTGGCCTCTGAGCTGGCGGCGCAGGGGCTCGATGATCAGGCGCTGGCCGTGGCTGAGCATCTGTTGTTGCGCGACCCCAAGGATGCGCTGGGGCATTACATCGTCGCGCTGGTCACGCTGCGCCACGGCGCGACCGCACTCGCGCGCCCCGCCGCGCGGCTCAGCTTTCGCGCCGCCGACACCGACCGCCAGCATTACGAGGCCGCGCGGATCGCGGGCAAGGTGGCGGTCGCCGATCAGCGCTGGGTTCAGGCGCAATACTGGGCGCGCCAGACGATCCAGTTCGCCCCCGACCCCGCGCGCCGCGAGATCGCCGTGGGCGACTTCCGCCATCTGCGCGCGATCAGCCCGCTGGCGTGGAGCCTGCGCATGGGCCTGCGGCCCTCGAACAACGTGAACGGCGGCGCGGATGAGCGGCTCAGCGTGATCGACGGCTATGATGCGGTGGGCTACCTGAGCGAAGAC
Source organism: Sphingomonadales bacterium (assembly GCA_014763785.1). Taxonomy (GTDB): domain Bacteria; phylum Pseudomonadota; class Alphaproteobacteria; order Rhodobacterales; family Rhodobacteraceae; genus Rhodobacter. The sequence goes on from JACXUS010000305.1 coordinate 2,876, forward strand.
GCGATGGCGCTGCCGGGGGTTGTGGGCACGATCAACCTCGATGCGAGCTACCGGATCGCCGCCGGCAAGGGGCAGGAGACGCGGCTGGGCCTGAGCACCTATCTGCGCGCCGTCGACCTCGAGGGCAGCCCGACGCGGCAATATTTCACCCCCGACGGCCAGCCCGGGCCGGTCGAGACGATCCCGAATTGCGACTATTCCGGCGCCTCCTTCGGGCTCGATCTGCGCCACAGCCGCCGGATCGGCCGCTATGGTCTGGCGGCCAAGATCTCGGCGGGGCAAAGCTGGGACTCGGGCGACCCTTCCTATGGCTATACCGGGCTCGACCTGAGCCTTGGGCACAGCCGCGGGCGATAGTGCCCCGCGGCGTGGTGTAGGAGCGCCGACCCTCGGAGAGGTCAGGGCTTGATCAGGTGGCCACGGCGGGCAGCCTGACGGTTGGATTGTC
>JACXUS010000059.1 GCA_014763785.1 Sphingomonadales bacterium
CCCCCCCCGCGCGCAACCGCCCTCATTCCGGGCGCAGCATCCGGGTCATGACGTCGGATTTCAGCACGAATTTCTGATAGAGCGCGCCCACGACATGCAGGCCGATCAGCACCAGCAGCACGGTCTTGAAGATCTCATGCGCCGTGCCCGCCGCGGCGAACCCGCCGAACCAAGCCAGACCGCCCGACAGCACCGTGACGATGGTGAAAAGATAAAGCGCCAGATGCGTGCCGGTCGCCACCTTCTGCAGGATCGGCGGCTCATGCGCAGGCGGCAGGGGCGCGCCACGGCGCACCTTGAGCACCATGCGCCAGATCACCAGCGCAAGGATCAGAACCCCGCCCGCGACATGCTGCAGCACAAGGACCCCGAATTCGGGCGTCTGGCCGCGCATCACCGCGCGATAGGCCGCGCCAATCGCATCGTTGAGCAGAAACTGCAGGGCGATCAGGGCGAAAACCGCCCAATGCAGAACGACTTGGGTCGCCGAATACCCTTTGGGCTGGGACATGATACCTCGCTGTCAATAACCGATCCCGGACAGGCCGGGCAAGGGCCATAACGTGGCATCACGCCCCTTCCGTCGCAAGGGGAGCCGATGCGCGCGCGCCGCAGATCAGCCCTGCAGCGGGCTCAGGCGTTCTCGCTGATCTGCTTGGCGACGATCCACGAGACCGGCCCCGCGACCAGAAAACCGGCCGCCGCAGCATAGATCATCGACATCGTGTCGAACTTGTTCATCGTCAGGGCTGCGGTGATCAGGATCCCGGCAAGCGTCGGACCGGCGAGAGCATAGATGATACCGAACAGGCGATACATGGTTGGCCTCCTTCAGGGGGTCGCGTTTCATGTATCGGCAAATCACCTTTGAATATGTGCGGCTTTGATCTGCGTCAGATCGGCCGGGCCGCGGGGCGCGGCAGGCTGTCGCAGCGCGGGGCCCCGCCCGGCCACCGCGCGCTCAGCAGTCGAGCTCGAAGCGCGCCTCGCCGGTATCGCCGGGCAGCGAGGGCGAGCGCATCCGCCCTTGCGCAGGTCCCATCACCCGGCAGCCGGTGGTGCGCTCCGCCGCCTCGACCATCAGCGCGGGCACGGCCTTGCGCTGCGCCATGCTCAGATAGCCCAGCCGGATCACCTCGGCATAACTGCCCTTTTGCAGCACCGCGAAGCGATACCCCTCAAGCGTGATATCGTGGCGCTCGGCCCCGAAAAACTGCGGCGCGGGCGAGGCGCCACAGGCCGCCAGCCAGAGCGGCAGGGCCAGCGCCGCGGCGCGGATGAGGATAATCAGGGGAGCAAAATGACGCATGAGACCTCCGGTCAGGGGGTCAGGATGCCGCAACCATGGTTAAGATTGGGTTAAGCCCCACGGCCAGCCGTCCCATGGCCAGCCGTCCCGCGGCCCGGCCTTGGCCCTGCCCGCCTTGGCCCTACCAGAAGACCGGGCCCATCGCCGGGCCCATCTTGCTCAGCCGACGGACATTGCGCGCGGTGTGGCGGCCGATCTGGCGCAGCCCCGCCTCCATCACGCGATCCGCACTTTCGCCCGCAATCGCCGCGCGGGTCGTGGCTTCGGCCACTTCGATCGCCGCGATCGCCTTCTCCGAGACCATCCGCGTCAGCTCTTCGGGTGGTGTCGCCCAGAGCCCGGCCATACCGGCCAGCCGCATCGCGATGATGCTATGCGCCTCGACCCCGATCTGGGCCGCCTGCAGGCTCAGGCGCCACGGCGCCAGCGGATCCATCATCATGCTCGGCCTCGATTCTCGTTAACGCCCGCGGCTTGGGGTCACCGTCATTGGACAGTCACAAAGTTTAATTCGGGTGTATGCGCGCGTTCGCAGCCCCCGTCCAGTGTGAATACAGCATGACAGAGCTGCACAAATCTCTTCCGTCGCCCGACAAGGTGCGGGCATGCACAGTATGCTGCGCGTGCGAAGACTTGTCTCACCACCTCGTGAAGGTCATCCTCACAAGCGGGTGATTGACTTTGCCCGCCCAACCTGAACCATTCGGTTCAGGAAGGGCCGACGCACGGGAACGACGCGCCGGCCCTTGTCCATGACCGCAGCGGAGTGACCATGATCAAGCGCTTTCTCATTGCCATCCTCGTTCTCGCCCTGATCGGCGGCGGGATCGTTGGCTTCAACCTGTTCCGCGCGAAGATGATCGGCCAGTTCTTCGCCACGATGAAACCCGCCCCCGCGCCCGTCACCGTGACCGAGGTCGTGCCCGCGCGCTGGACCCCGGGCATCTCTGCAATCGGCACGGCGAGCGCCGCGCAGGGCGTCGATCTGGCCGCCGAAGCCTCGGGCATCGTGCGCGAGGTCCTGTTCACCGCGGGCGACCGCGTCGAAAAGGGCCAGCTGCTGGTGCAGATCGACGACCGGCAGGAGCGCGCCGATCTGGCCTCGGCCGAGGCGGCGCTGGATCTGGCGGAAACCTCGCTGAAACGGGCGCGCGAGCTGCGCGACCGCGGCGTCTCGGCGACGACGACGCTGGATCAGGCCGAAGCCACCGCGATCGAGGCGCGCTCGACCGTGACCAAGCTCAAGGCCGCGCTGGAAACCAAGCAGCTCACCGCGCCGTTCTCGGGCGAGATCGGGATCCCGCAGATCGAGCTTGGCCAATATGTCACCCCTGGCACCACCGTTGCCACGCTGCAGGACCGCAGCCATATGCGGGTCGATTTCTCGCTGTCCGAGCAGCAGGCCGGTCTGGTCAAGGTCGGCTTCCCGGTCACGGTGACCTCCGAGGTGGGCGATCTGTCGCAATCGGGCGCGATCACCGCGATCGAGCCGAAGATCGACGCCAATTCGCGGCTGGTCACCGTCCGCGCCGAGGTTCCGAATGCCGAGGCCGGGCTGACCCCGGGCCAGTTCCTGCAGGTCCGCGTCGATCTGCCCGCCGAAGAGGGGGTGATCGCCCTGCCCCAGACCGTCGTCGCCTCGACGCTCTATGGCGATTCTGTCTATGCGGTGCGCGAGGAGACCCCCGAGGGCGGCGATAAACAGCTCGTCGCGCGGCAGCTTTTCGTCAAGCTCGGGCGCCGCTCGGGCGATCTCGTGGAGGTGACCGAGGGGCTGAAGGCGGGCGATCTGATCGTCAATGCCGGGCAGAACCGGCTGACCTCGGGAGCGGTTGTCACCCTTGAGGACGGCGGGCCGGAGGCCCCGAAAGGGTCCGCGGCACCCGCAGCACCCGAAGGCTCTGCCGCCCCGGCGGCGCCTGAAGGATCTGCCGCTCCCGCGGCGGGCAACTGAGGGGCCCGACGATGCATTTCACCGAAATCTTCATCCGCCGCCCCGTGCTCTCGACGGTGCTCGGCGCCTTCATGTTGCTCTTGGGCTTTCAGGCCTTCTTCAGCCTGCCGATCCGGGAATACCCCGAGGTCGAGGAAACCGTGGTCACCATCACCACGACCTATGCCGGTGCCGCGCCCGAGCTGATTCAGGGCTTCATCACCGCCCCCATCGCCGCCGCGGTCGCGACGACGGAAAATATCGACTATGTGACCTCGTCCTCGCGGCCCTCGGCCTCGGTCGTGTCGGTCAACATGAAGCTGGGCGCGAACCCCGATGTGGCGCTGACCGAAGTGCTGGCCAAGGTGCAGCAGGTGCGCTCCTCGCTGCCCGAGGAATCGGATGACCCGGTGATCGTCAAGGGCACCGGGCAGACCTTCGCGCTGATGTATCTGGCGGCGGTCAACCCGAACATGTCGCCCGAACAGCTGACCGAATATCTGGAGCGGGTGATCCGGCCGCGGATGTCGACCATTCCCGGCGTGGCCGAGATTCAGGTCATCGGCGCATCGAATTATGCGATGCGGATCTGGATCGACCCCGACCGGCTGGCCGCACGCGGGGTGACCGCCTCGGAGGTGCTCGGGGCGATTCAGGCGTCGAACTTCCTCTCGGCGCCGGGCAAGACCGAAAACGAATTCGTCGCCCAGTCGATCACGCTGAAATCCACGCTGCAAACCCCCGAGGCCTTCGGCGCGCTGCCGATCCGCTCCGAGGGCGATGCGGTGGTGCGGCTGCGCGATGTGGCGCGGGTCGAGCTGGCCAATGACGGCTCGGGCGAGATCGTGACCTTCGACGGGCGGCAAGGGACCTTCATCGCGGTCTATCCGACGCCCGCGGCGAACCCGCTCGATACCGCGGCCGCCGTGGTCGCCGACCTGCCCGCGATCAACAACACCCTGCCCGAGGGGATGAAGATCGAGCTGGTCTACGATTCGACCGAGACGATCTCGGCCTCGATCGACGAGGTGTTCAAGACCATCGCCGAGGCGGTGGCAATCGTGGTCGTGGTCATTCTGCTGTTCCTCGGCTCGATCCGTTCGGTACTGATGCCGATCGTCACCATCCCGCTGTCGCTGATCGGGGTGATGGCGGTGCTGCTGGCGCTGGGCTATTCGATCAACCTGCTCACGCTGCTGGCCATGGTTCTGGCCATCGGTCTGGTGGTCGATGACGCCATCGTCGTGGTCGAGAACATCCACCGCCATATGGAGGACGGGATGAAACCGATCCCGGCCGCCGTGCAGGGGATGAAGGAGATCACCGGCCCGGTCATCGCGATGACGATCACGCTGGCGGCCGTTCTGGCGCCGCTGGGCTTCACCGGCGGCATCACCGGGGCGCTCTTCAAGGAATTCGCCTTCACCCTTGCGGGGGCGGTGATCCTGTCGGGCGTCATCGCGCTGACGATCACGCCGATGATGTCGGGGCGGCTTCTGAAAGAGGGGCATGCCTCGGGCTTTCAGGCCTTCGTTGACCGCACCTTCGAGCGGTTTTCGGGCTGGTATGAACGGCGGGTGGCGAGCTCGCTCGACTATCGGCCGGTGACCGGGCTGATCGTCGTCGTGCTCGTCGGCGTGATGGGCTTCATGTTCGTCAACACCTCGACCGAGCTTGCCCCCGAAGAGGATCAGGGCGCGCTGTTTGCGATCCTGAACGGGCCGCGCTATGCGACCTCGGATTACACCCAGAGCTATATCGACAAGATCAGCGCGGCCACCGCCGATATCGACGAGGTGCGCACCGATTTCTCGATCGCGGGCTTTGGCGGCGACGATACGCAGGGCATCTATATCTGGGCGCTGAAGGACTGGGCCGAGCGTGACCGCAGTCAGGCCGAGATTCAGGGTCAGATCCAGGCCGCGCTCGATGCCTCGACCGGGCTGAAGGGCTTCGCCTTCGCGCCGCCCACCCTGCCCGGGACCGGCGGCGGGCTGCCGATCTCGATGGTGGTGCAGTCGATCCACGCCCCCGAGCGGGTCGCCGAAGTGGCCGAGGAGATCCGGATCAAGGCGCAGATGTCGGGCAAGTTCATCGTTGTGCAGAACAGCCTGAACTTCGACGCGCCCGAGGTCCGGGTGACGATCGACCGCGACCGGGCGGCCTCGCTCAATGTCTCGGTCGCCGATATCGGCACCACGCTCGGCCTTCTGGTCGGCGGGGCGGCGGTCGCGCAATTCGACCGCGACAGCAACAGCTATGACATCATCACGCAGGTGCCGCAGCCGTTCCGGTCGAACCCCGAAGATCTGGGCAGCTATTTCGTGCGCGCCTCGACCGGCGAGATGGTGCCGCTCAGCTCGGTCGTGACGATCACCACCGGCGTTTCGGCGGCCGCGGTCGAGCAGTTCAACCAGCTCAACTCGGCCACCATCTCGGCGCTGCCGCTGCCGGGGCAATCGACCGGCGACGGGCTGGCGGAATTGCAGAAGATCGCGGGCGAGGTGATGCCCGAGGGCTTCTTCCTCGACTATTCCGGCCAGTCGCGGCTGGAGGTCACGCAGGGCAACACGATCCTGCTGGCCTTCGGCGCGGCGGTGCTGGTGATCTATCTGGTGCTGGCGGCGCAATTCGAGAGCTTCCGCGACCCGTTCATCATCCTGATGTCGGTGCCGCTGACGATCTTCGGCGCGGTGCTGCCGCTGAACCTGGGGCTTGGCACGCTGAATATCTATAGCCAGGTCGGGCTGATCACGCTGATCGGGCTGATCACCAAGCACGGCATCCTGATGGTGGAATTCGCCAATCAGCAACGCGAGGAGCATGGCGCAACCCGGCGCGAGGCAATCGTGGCGGCGGCGCGGACCCGGCTGCGGCCGATCCTGATGACCACGGCGGCGATGGCGCTTGCGGTGGTACCGCTGGTGCTGGCCGAAGGCGCGGGGGCGGCGGCGCGCGAGGCGATGGGGATCGTGATGTTCTCGGGGCTCTTGATCGGGACGATGTTCACGCTCTTCGTCGTGCCGATGTTCTACACGCTGATCGCCCCCTCGGATGTGGCGTGGCGCAAGGCAACGGAAAAGCGGATCGCGGCGGGCTAAGGGCCGCCCTCTGCGCGCAAAAGGGGCCCTTCGGGGCCCCTTTTCATGCGCGGGGGGCGCGGGCGCCCGGGTGCATGCACCCGGGCGCCCGCCGGGCCGCCATGGGCGGCCCGAGGCCCGGTGGAGAGGGTCGGATCAGGATCAGAGCGAGGCGAGATAGCCGGTGACGGCCGGGCGCAGGCTTTGCGCCCCGTCCGCCCGGGCGCGTTCGATCACCGTGCGCAGCTCGCCCAGATCCGCGCGGCGGATCAGATGCTTGACCGGGCCAATCGAGGCCGGGCGCATGCTGAGCGTGCGGATGCCAAGCGCGGCAAAGGTCAGCGCCTCGACCGGGCGCCCGGCATCCTCGCCGCAGAAGCTCAGCTGGGTATTGCTCGCGCGGCAGCGCAGGATGATCCCTTCGAGGAAGCTCAGGAAGGCCGTGTCGAGCGTATCGTAGCGCCGCCGCACCCGTTCGTTCTCGCGGTCGGCGGCGAAGAAGAACTGCTTCAGATCATTGCCGCCAATCGAGATGAAATCGCAGGCGCGGAAGAAGCTTTCCGGCGCGAAGGCGAGCGACGGCGTTTCCAGCATCGCGCCCACCCGCAGCTCTGAGGGGACCGGGCGGCCAAGGCTCGCCTCGCGGTCGCGCTCGTGCAGGAGCGCCGCGTGGGCCGCGTGGAATTCGTCGGGCGCGGCGATGAAGGGGAACATGACCGACAGGGGCCCGCCCTCGGCCGCGCGGATCAGCGCCTGCAGCTGCATCCGGAGCACGCCGGGCTTGTCCAGCCCGACCCGGATCGCGCGCCAGCCCATCGCCGGGTTCGGCTCATCCTGCGGCTTCATATAGGGCAGCACCTTGTCCGAGCCGATATCAAGCGTGCGGAACTGCACCCTCTTGCCCTGCGCCGCGGTCAGCACGCGCTTGTAAAGCGCGGCCAGCTCATCGCGGCGCGGCACCCGGGTGCGGGTCAGGAATTGCAGCTCGGTGCGAAAGAGCCCGACCCCGTCGGCGCCCGAATTGACCAGCGAGGGCAGATCGGCCATCAGCCCCGCATTCATCATCAGGCTGACGGTGGCGCCCGCGCGATCCGTGGCGGGCAGGCCGCGCAGATCGGCATAGCGCTTCTGCGCCTCGGCCTGCATCGCGATCTTGTCGCGGAAGGCGGCGGCGACGGTCTCTTCGGGGCGCAGATGCACGACGCCCTGATCGCCATCGACCAGAATCGGATCGCCATTGAGCGCCTCGGTCACGATCCGGCCTGCATGAATCACCAGCGGAATCGACAGCGCCCGCGCGACAATCGCGGCATGGCTGCCGACAGAGCCCTCTTCCAGCACGACACCCTTCAGCGCGCGGCCATATTCCAGCAATTCACCCGGGCCGATATTGCGCGCGACCAGCACCGGGTTTTCCGGCAGCGCCGCACCCGTGTCACGCCCCTGCCCCGTCAGCTGCCGCAAAAGCCGGTTCGACAGGTCATCAAGATCGTTCAGCCGCTCGCGCAAATAGGGATCGGGCGATTGCTCAAGCCGCGCGCGCGCCGTCGATTGTTCCTTTTCCACCGCCGCCTCTGCCGAGAGGCCCAGACCCACATCCTCGGTCATCCGGCGCAGCCAGCCGCGCGAATGCGCCAGCATCTTATAGGTCTCGAGCACCTGACGGTGCTCCTTGTCCATCGCCGCGGCGCCCGCCAGCATGCTGTCGATTTCCGCCTGCAGCCCCTCGACCGCGACGCGCAGCCGCTCGGCCTCGACCTCGGGATCATCGGCCACCGGGTTCGTCACCACCACCCGCGGCTCGTGCAGCCAGACACGGCCCTCGGCGGCGCCCTCCTGCCCTGTCGCGCCGCGGAACATGACCGGGAAGCGATGGGTCGAGCCGATGCCATTGCCCTCGGCGGTGAAGGCGCCAAGCTCGGTCATCTCGGCCAGCACCATGGCCACGACTTCAAGGCCGTAGACCTCGTCCTCGGAATATTCGCGGGCCTGTTTTGACTGCACGACGAGCACGCCGAGCTTTTCGCCGACGCGCTGGATCGGCACGCCGAGGAAGCTGGAATAGATTTCCTCGCCGGTCTCGGGCATGTAGCGGAACCCCGGCGCCGCGGGCGCATCGCCCGTATTCACCGGCGCCCCGGTGCGCGCCACACGGCCCACAAGCCCCTCGCCCAGCCGCATCCGGGTCTGGTGCACCGCCTCGGGCTTGAGGCCTTCGGTGGCGCACAGCTCCAGCGTCTCGGGGTCGCGGAACAGATAGATCGAGCAGACCTCGGTGCGCATCGAATCCGCGATCAGATGCGTGATCCGGTCCAGCCGGTCCTGGCCGCCCCCCGAAGTGGCCAGCGTGTCGCGCAGGCGCCGCAGCAGACTGCGGCTGTCGCTTTCGCTACGATGCGCCATGATCAGGCTTTAGCCCCGCTCCTCCTCAGGGCCCAAGCGCGCGCTCAGGCCTTTTCCAACTCGAACGCATCATGGAGCGCCTGCACGGCCAGTTCCATATATTTGCGGTCGATCAGCACCGAAATCTTGATCTCCGAGGTGGAAATCACCTTGATGTTGATGTTTTCAGCAGCAAGCGATTCAAACATGCGCGCCGCAACGCCAGCATGCGAACGCATGCCGATGCCGACGACCGAAACCTTGGCCACATCGGTGTCGATGATCAGCTCGTCATATTTGATCTTGCCCGCGGCTTTCGCCTCTTCCAGCGCCTTTTGCGCGCGCGCCACCTGATTGATCGGGCAGGAGAAGGTCATATCGGTGACGGCACCGGGGTGCGCCTCGTCATAGTCCTTTTCCGAGATGTTCTGCACGATCATATCGACGTTCACGCCGGCATCCGACAGCGGCCCGAAGATCGCCTGCGCGACGCCGGGGCGGTCTTCGATGGTGAAGAGGGTGATCTTCGCTTCGTCACGCGAATAGGCCACACCCGAGACGACTTTCGATTCCATGATTTCCTCCTCGCCGCAGACCAGCGTTCCAGAAGTTTCGTCGGTTTCCTCGAACGAGGACAGCACCCGCAGGCGCACATTGTAACGCATCGCCAGCTCGACCGAGCGGGTTTGCAGGACCTTGGCGCCAAGGCTGGCCAGTTCCAGCATCTCCTCGAAGGCGATCTTGTCGAGCTTGCGCGCCTTGGAGCTGATCCGCGGATCGGTGGTATAGACGCCGTCCACATCGGTATAGATATCGCAGCGCTCGGCGGCAAAGGCCGCGGCGAAGGCCACCGCCGTCGTGTCCGACCCGCCCCGGCCCAGCGTGGTGATCCGGCCCTCGGACGAGACGCCCTGGAAGCCCGCGACCACGGCCACCCGCATGCCTTCGGCAAATTTCGCGTCGATATTCTCGCGCGGGATCGACTTGAACCGCGCCGAACCATGCGCCGAGGTGGTGTTGATCGGCACTTGCCAGCCCTGCCAGCTGCGCGCGGGCACGCCCATTTCCTGCAACCGCAGCGCCATCAGGCCCGCGGTCACATTCTCGCCCGACGCCACAACCGCATCATATTCGCGCGCATCATACAACGCCGAGGTCTGCTCGACCCAGCCCACCAGCTCGTTGGTCTTGCCCGACATGGCCGAGACGATGACGATCACGTCATAGCCGCGCTCGACCTCGCGCTTGACCTTGGCGGCGGCATTGGCGATGCGCCCCAGATCGGCAACCGACGTGCCCCCGAATTTCATCACGAGAAGCGGCATGATCCCCCCCAAGAGCCCCCGGGAAGCGGCCCGGGCCAATCGCGCCCCGCCTAGCGCAAGGGGCGCCCGATAGCAAGAGAGTGCGACACCGAGGCGGCGGCAGCGCGCCCAAGAAACTGTTATCCTGCTGTCATCCGAGTGTCGCATCGCCCCGCTAGCGAGGCCGCGAGGATAAGGAGAGGAGGGCCGCCATGAGTCTCGCACAGGTTGAGGGTCAGGAACGCCGGGCGCAGGCGCGCGGCCTCTATCAGGCGCTGGCGGGTCTGCGCGCCGATATGGCGCATCGCGCGGAGGCCACGCTCGAACATTGGGACGGGCTGATCCTGCGGCCGGAATTTCAGGCCTCGGTGCGCAATCTGGCCGATTATCTGGCGCTGCGGCGGGGCGATCTGGTGCCGTTTCAGGCGCCTCTGGCGGCGCTGGGGCTCAGCTCGCTTGGGCGCTCGGAATCGCATGTGCGGGCCTCGCTCGATGCGGTGCTGGCGGCGCTGGCGCTGATCGGCGGCGAAGGTGTGGCGGAATTTCCGCCCGTCGAGGTCTTTGCCGCCGGGTCCGCGCGGCTTGCGGCGCGGCGCGATGCGCTTTTTGGCGCGCGCCGCGGGGGCCCGGCCACGCGGATCATGGTCACCCTGCCGCCCGAGGCGGCCGAGGGCCCGGGGCTGATCGCGGAACTGGCCGCAGCGGGCGCCGATTGCCTGCGCATCAACTGCGCCCATGACGGCCCCGACGCCTGGGACGCGATGATCGGCCACGCGCGCCGGATCGCTGCCGAAACCGGGCGGCGGCTGCCGGTGCAGATGGATATCGCCGGGCCCAAGCTGCGGGTCGAGGCGGTCTCGGGCGACAAGGGCGAGACGCACCGCCTGCACGAAGGCGACCGTTTCGAGGTGGTCACCCGGCTCGGCGCCTCGGACCTGCCGCAGATCACGCTGAGCCACCCCGCGCTGATGGCGGCGATGGCGCCGGGCGGGGCGCTCTGGATCAATGATGGCAAGCTGCGCGCGCAGATCGTCGATGTGGCGCCGGGGCGGGTGCTGGCCGAGGTGACGAGCACCCCCGCCAAGGGCGCGCGGATCAAGGCCGAGAAGGGCGTGAACCTGCCCGGCGTCGATCTGCGGGTGCCCGCGCTGACCGAGGAGGACCGCGACGCCCTCGATTTCGTGCTGCGCCACGCCGATATCCTCGGCTATTCCTTCGTGCAGACCCGCGCCGATCTGGCCGCGCTCTTTGCGGCGATGGGCCCGGCCGAGGCCGAGGGCGCCCGCCCCGCCCCGGCGCTGATGCTCAAGATCGAGACGCCGCTCGCGCTGCGCAACCTGCCGCAGCTGATCGTAGAAGCGGGCGGGCGGATGCCGGTCGGCGTGATGATCGCGCGCGGCGATCTGGCGGTCGAGATCGGATTCGAGCGCCTCTCGGAAATTCAGGAGGAAATCCTGTGGCTCTGCGAGGCGGCCGAGGTGCCGGTCGTCTGGGCCACGCAGGTGCTCGAGAGCATGGTCAAGGACGGTCAGGCGAGCCGCGCCGAGATGACCGATGCCGCGATGAGCCAGCGCGCCGAATGCGTGATGCTGAACAAGGGCCCGCATCTGGTCGAGGCGGTGGAATTCCTGCGCGATGTGCTGGGCCGAATGGACCGCCACACCAACAAGAAATCGCCCCGCCTCGGCGCGCTCGGCCTCTGGCACGATCTCTGAGCGGCGCGCGGGGATCTGAGGGCGCGCGGGGCGCGGCACCGTCGCAGGGGGGCTGCTCGCCCCCCGCCCCTTGCGGGGCTCCCCCTCGGGATATTTGCACACTGTTGAGGGGATGGTCTCTCAACAGTGCGGAAAATATCCCGGGGGAGCGCAGCGGGGGCAGAGCCCCCAGCCCGGTCGGCCCAAAGGCGCCTCAGAACGGAATGGCCGTGCCGTCGTAGCTCTCGAAACAGCCGGTGGTCGCGACCGTAAGCGCGGCGAACCGCGCGCTCAGCCCCGCCACCGATTGCGCCGTGCTGATTTCCGCATCGGGGCCGCCCATCTCGGTCTTGACCCAGCCGGGGTGATAGATGCCAACGGCAATCCCCTCGGGCGCCAGATCGGTCGCGAGGTTGCGCCCGAGGTTCAGCACCGCAGCCTTCGAGGCGCGATAGATATAACTGCCCCCCGGCGCGCGCTGATCCGAGCCCATCGCCGAGGACAGGATCGCGATCTTGCCGCGGCCCGCGCGCAGGTTCGGCAGCAGCGCCTGAATGCTCAGGAACACGCCGGTGACATTGGTCGCGAACCCCTGCGCCCAAAGCGCGGGACCATAGCCCGCCTCGAGGCTTTGGCCCTTGTCGGGATAGATCCCGGCATTGCAGATCAAAAGCCCGATCGGCAGGCCATTCAGCCGCCGCGCCAGCGCCTGTGCGCTCTCGGCCGAGGTCACATCGAGCGGCAGCAGCTCGCCCGCCGGGCGGCGCGCGGTGCCGAAGGCCGCCTGCCCCGCATGGCGGTAGTGATCGAGCAGCGCCGCGCCGATGCCACGGCTCGCCCCGGTGATGAGAATGGTCATCCTGTCCTCCTTGCGCAGTCGCGGCCAGAATGGCGCGGCCCGCAGCCCGAGCCAAGCGAAATCCCTGATATCAGTTGGTTTTCCGCGGGTTGAGGAAGGGCAGCGGCAGCACCGGCACGCCGTCTTCCAGCAATGCGCGGGCCTCTTCGGGGCGCGCCTCGCCGTGGATCGGACGCTCGGGCATCGCGCCTTCGTGCATCGCGCGGGCCTGGGTCGCGAAATCGTCCCCGACATAGTTCGAGTGGCTTTCGACATGGGCGCGCAGCTTGGCCAGCGCCGCTTCGATCTCGCTGTGCGGCGTGGCGAGTGCGCCGCCCGGGGCGGCCTCTTCGGTGCGCGCACTGACCACCGAAGGCGCCATCAGCGCCTTCTCGACCCGGGTCGAGCCGCAGACCGAACAGGCGACCATCCCCGCGCCGTGCAGCCGCTCATAGGCCTCGACCGACTGGAACCAGCTGTCGAACCTGTGGTCGGCCTCGCATCTGAGGGTGTAGCGGATCATCGCAGTATCGGCTTGGTCTTGGGGGCTTGGGGGCTTGGGG
>JACXUS010000306.1 GCA_014763785.1 Sphingomonadales bacterium
CCTTGCAACCCTTTCACATTCTGACCGGTTTATACCCTTACGCGAAAGTCAATTTCAATGGCAACAAACGGTTGTGGCCCGCGGGATTCTCGTCCATGATGCACGGCATTCGGGGCGGCTTTGGGCCGGCCCGGACAGATCGCGGCCGTAGGGGGCAACGGCGCCCTGCGTATCACGGATATCTGCAACCAACGGAGCAAGCGATGCCCCCCAAGTTTCCCCAAAGCCGTGCCCGGCGCCCGCTCCGGGCCCTGGTCCTCGGCCTCGGACTGGCGCTGAGCGCGGGACCTGGCGTCGCCCAAACCGCTTTCCAGCGGCTCGACACCAATGGCAATAGCGCGATCAGCCGCGAGGAATTCCTTGCGCTGCGCCGCGAGATGTTCGCGCGCATCGACGCCGACCAGTCCGGCACCGTGACCCGGGCCGAGATCGAGGCCGCGCGTCAGGCCTCCAATCGCGCAGGCTCCGGCAACCGCCAGATGCAGGCCGACGAGCGGATCTGGAGCCAGGATGCCAATGGCGATGGCCAGCTCACTCTGGCCGAATATACCGCGCAGACCCGCGGCTTCGACATGGCCGACCGCAATCGCGACGGCCAGCTGAGCGCCGCCGAATTCGACCGCATCGCGCGTTTCATCGCGCAGGCGGGCAACTGAGACCCTCGTGAACTTCGAGAGGTAAACCCATGAAAACGCTCAAACTTGTCGCCGCTCTGATGCTGCCGCTTGCGCTGGCCCTGCCGGCCGCGGCGCAAAGCGTCACGGTCACCACCGGCAATGGCGGCACCGTCCAGCGCGACCGCAGCTGCGACCGCGCCAATGGCACCGCCAATTGCTCCGTCGTCAGCACCGCCACCACCGCAAGCGGGCAAAGCGCGACCAAGACGCGCGACCGCACCACGCAAGCCGGGTCATCGTCCACCACCGTGACCCGCTCCGGCCCCTCGGGGGAAAGCGCAACGCGCAGCCGTCTGGTGACGGTCACGCGCTGAGGGCACCCGGAACGGCGGTCCATCCGGGGGCCGCCGGGGCCGCCCGCCGTCCGCTTTCCCCCAGCGGACGGCGGGGTTAACTTCGAAGCAGGACAACCGGCACCGGCGCCGGGAAGCGGGGGCGCGTGGCGCAGGAGGTGTTCCTGCGGGTCTGGCGTCAGGCCAGCCGCTATGACCCGGACCGGGCGGCGGTCTCGACCTGGATCTGGCGGATCGCGGTCAATCTGTGCATCGACCGCAACCGCCGGATCGGGGTGCGGCGCTTCCTCGGGCTCGAGGCGGCGCCCGACCCCGAGGACGAGGCGCCCGGCGCGGAGGAGGCGCTCGATGCGCGCCAGCGGCTGGGGCTTGCGCGGGCGGCGATGGAGGGCCTGCCCGAGCGCCAGCGCGAGGCGATCTTGCTGCGGGCGGCGGGCGGAATGAGCACCGCCGAGATCGCGGCGGCGATGGGCGTGGGCCCGGGCGCGGTCGAGCAATTGCTGGTGCGGGCGCGGGCCAATCTGCGCCGCGCGCTGGAGGGAACCGGGATCCCCTGAGGCGGTGGAGGAGCCGCCAAGGGGGGCAAGAGTGATGTCGGGGAGGAGAGAATGACCAGGTCAGCAAGGAGCGATGCGATGACCCCTCGGGAAAGCCACGATCCAGCCGCGGATGCGGCCTTCGACCGCGATCTGGCGCAGCTGATCGGCGCCGGGGAAAGCGATACGGCGATGCTCAGCCGTGCGGTGCTCAGCCGTCTGGCCGAGCGCCCCGAGAGCCGGTTCGAGCATCTGGCCGAGGTGCTCGCCGCCCCCGCCCCGCTGGCCGCCGGGGTCTCGGCCGGGCTGCTGGCGCTTGTGGGCCTTGGTTATGTCGTGATGCCGCTCATTGGCGGCGAAGAGATGCTGGCGGTGATCACGATGCGCGATCTCATGGGTTTGGGAGGGTTCTGATGGAGGACGGGCACAGCCCCCGGGCGCGGCAGCGGCGCGATGCGGGCCGGATGATCCTGATCGCGGTGCTGGCGGTCTCGCTGGCGGGCAATGCGCTGGCGATCGGCGCGGTGGCGCGGTTTCAGTCGCTGCGCCACGAGGTTCTGGGCGGCTCGGCCGAAACCGCGCTCTTTCCGCGCCCCGAACGCCGGGCGCTGCGGGCGGCGGTAGAGGCGAATGCCCAGACGCTGCGCCCCGCGATGCAGGCACTGGTCGCCGCGCGGATCCGTGTCGTCGAGGCGGGCATGGCGCAGCCTTTCGAGCGGCCCGCGCTCGAGGCCGCGATGGCCGAGTTCCGCGCGCAGGCGGATCTGATGATGATCGCCCTGCAAGAGGTGGTCGCCGATACGCTCGAGGCGCGGGCTTCATCCCCCCGGCCCTGAGCGGTGGCACCGGTGCCCGGGCGGGGCGGCGGTGCCTGCGGGGGCGGTCTGCGGCGGGCAGGCTGCCCCCGTCCCTTTTTGGCGGGCTGTTCGGATCTGCGGCGGACGCGCTCAGGCGTCGCGCAGCCCGACATGGATCCGCACCAGATCCGGCTGCGCGGCGTCGTAAAGATCGAAGTCCGCGCGATAGGCGCGGTCGAGCCCGCCGGCCGTCTCTTCAGCCCAGATCGCCTGCCACTGGGCAATCACGTTGTGCGGCTGCGGTCCCGTGGCGTCCAAGACGGCCATCCGCTGCGCCGGCACCTCGGCCCGAAAGAGCCCCTCGGGCACCGGCGCCGCGGCCGGCACAGCGTGGCCAATCGTCATCCGATAGGGATCGGTGAAGCTGCCGTCATAGTCGTGATAGAGGCAGATCACCTCGGGCGCGGCCTGATCGCCCAGCCGCAGGCGCGGCGGGTCGGCCTGAAACTGCGCCCAGAGCGCGCCGATCCCCGCCGGGTCGTCATTGCGCACCCGGCCCGAAAGTCCGACGATCACGAAGCCTTCGCTGAACCTGTCCTGCATGAATGCTCTCCTGATGAAATGTGGCCCGGTATGGGGCGAGTTTCTGCGATTCTGCTCGGATCTGCGAGCCCCAATCCCGGCAGGGAGCGGAAAAGCCGGGACATTTGTCGCATCGGTGGAAACAGTCGCCCCGGATCGTTTCGCAATGCCCCGGCTGCCAAACCCGCCCCGCGCGCAAGCCCCGGCGCCTGGTCGGGCGCGCGAGGCGGGACGCCAGGAAAACGGAAGACACAGGCACCACGCGCGGGCATCAGGCGCGGGCACCCGGCTCGGGCAGCGCCCTCAGGATGAAGCGGCCCGCGCCGCGCGGCCCAAGGGCTGCGCGGCGCGGCGGGTCCCGTTCGGCACGAACGGGACCCGGGCGGGCCGGGGGCGCGGGGGCTTTGCCCCCGCGCCCCCGGCC
>JACXUS010000307.1 GCA_014763785.1 Sphingomonadales bacterium
GCGCCTTGCGCCTTGCGCCTTGCGCCTTGCGCCTTGCGCCTTGCGCCTTGCGCCTTGCGCCTTGCGCCTTGCGCCTTGCGCCTTGCGCCTTGCGCCTTGAAGGATGGTCATCCGCGCGGCGCGATCAAGCACGCCACGGGCGGCGCATCGCAAAAAGGCGAGACACGCGCCTCAGGTCAGAGCGCTGTGCCGCGGGGCCCCTCAGTCGAAGGACTTGAAATGCGCCCCATAGTTCAGCGCCCGATTCGCACAGGCCTCCATCGCGGCATTGAGCCAGGCCGCATCCTGCCCCTGCGCCGCGCTCAGATCACGGCTCAACGCCGCCTGACCCGCCGCAATCGCGCCCGCCAGATCGCCGCCGTAATAGCGCAGCCGCTGCACCCAGAAATCCGCCGCCTCCGCGAAGAACCCGCCCGAGGGCGCGCCGCCGGGATAGATCGACTGCGCCACCGCAAGACAATATCCCGCCTCGACCGGCTGCGTCGGCGTGCCGAAAAGATACCCGGGCGGCGCCGCGAACTGGCTTTTCCAGACGGTCCAGAACAACCCCGCCACGACCACCGCCCCGACCGCCGAAGCGGTGGCAATGATCCAGAGGGGGGTCCGTTCATCGGCGTAGCGTTCGACTTCCTGCATCATGGCCTCATGTGTTCCGCCCTATTGGATCACATCGGCCTTAACGATTCCTTTCCGCGCCCGGGCTTTTCGCCTATTTTTGCGGCATTGCGCAGACTCTGCCCACTTCGGGCATGAAAACACCCCCGAGGCCGGGCCCCGGGGGTCTGATCCCGCTGCGCGATGGCTCAGTTCAGCGCGGCATCGGTGATCTCCAGCGTATAGGCCCCCTCGGGCGCCTTGGTGATCACCGGATCCGAGCCCCCGCCGAGCAGCGTCGCCACGGTGCGCTCGTAATCGGCCGGATCAAGCGCCCCGTTCGAATCCGCGGTCAGCTTGGCCACTTCGGACATCATCCGCTTCTGATGGGTCTCGGTCTGGGCGCCGGTCTCGTCATTCTCCAGAACGATCATCGCCGCCGCATCCGGGTCGGCCTCGGCATCCTTCCAGCCCTTCATCGAGGCGCGGACGAACTTCACCATCGTCTCCTTGAAGGCCGGATCGGCCAGACGATCCTCCATCACATAGAGCCCGTCTTCCAGCGTCGCCACGCCCTCATCCTCATATTTGAAGGTGATCAGATCGTCGGGGCTGATCCCGGCATCGATCACCTGCCAATATTCGTTATAGGTCATCGTGCTGATGCAGGCGGCCTGCTTTTGCAGCAGCGGATCGACGTTGAAGCCCTGTTTCAGCACCTCGACGCCCTCGGCGCCACCCGTCGTCGGGATGCCCAGATGCGCCATCCACGACAGGAACGGATATTCATTGCCAAAGAACCACACGCCCAGCGTCTTGCCCTTGAAATCCTCCGGGGTCGTGATGCCGGTTTCCTTGAGACAGGTCAGCATCATGCCCGAATGCTTGAAGGGCTGCGCGATATTGACCAGCGCCAGACCCTTTTCGCGCGCGGCCAGCGCAGCCGGCATCCAGTCGACAATGACATCCGCACCGCCGCCCGCGATCACCTGCTCGGGCGCGATATCGGGGCCGCCGGGCAGGATCGTCACATCGAGCCCCTCGGCCTCGTAATAGCCCTTCTCCTGCGCGACATAATAGCCCGCGAACTGGGCCTGAGTGACCCATTTCAGCTGCAGCGTGACCTCTTCGGCCGCGGCCGCACCCCCCAGCAGCGCCAGCGCCGCCACCCCCATCATCAGTCTCTTCATCACTCTCTCCTGGTTGAACCCGGGTGTCTCCCCGGTGTTGAAAATCGCTAGCGCCGCTGCGAAGGGTGCCAGAAGGTGGCCCGCCTCTCGATCAGCGTCATCAGTCCGAAAAAGCCCGATCCCGCCAGCGCCGCGACGGTAATTTCGGCCCAGACGAGGGGCAGATCAAGCTGCCCCACCGCGGTCGAGATGCGGAAGCCCATGCCCCGCGTCGGGCTGCCGAAAAATTCGGCAACGATCGCCCCGATCAGCGCCAGCGTCGTGGCGATCTTGAGGCCGTTGAACAGGAAGGGCAGCGCCGCGGGCAGGCGCAGCTTGATCAGCGCCTGCCAATAGCTCGCCGAATAGGTCGCCATCAGATCGCGTTGCAGCTGATCGGTCGCGGCCAGCCCCGCCACCATGTTCACCAGCACCGGGAAGAACACCATGACGACCACCACCGCCGCCTTCGATTGCCAGTCAAAGCCGAACCACATGACCAGAATCGGCGCGATGCCGACAATCGGCAGAGCGGCGACAAAATTGCCCACCGGCAGCAAGCCGCGCTGCAGGAAGGGCGAGCGGTCGATCAGGATCGCCGTCAGCACCGCCGCCCCGCAGCCGATCAGATAGCCACCCAGCGCGCCTTTCAGGATCGTCTGGCTGAAATCGAGCCACAGCAGATCGAGGCTCGCGCCGATTTTCGCCGCAATATCGGTGGGCGCGGGCAAGATCACCGGGCTCACCTCGAGCCCGCGCACTAGCCCCTGCCACAGCACCAGCAGCGTGACCCCGAAACTGGTCGCGACAAAGGCGCGCGCCGCCCGCGCCTTCGGCCAGCGCGCGGCCACGCGGAAATTGACCGCCGTCGCAATCAGCCAGAAGGCAATCGCCGCCCATCCCGCCCCGCTCATCGCACCATCCCCATTCGGCCCAGCACAACGCGCTCGATCATCCCGACCAGCATGACGAGCCCCGCCGCCAGGATCGCCGCGGCGAAAAGCGCGGCCCAGATCTGCACCGTCTGCCCATAATAGCTGCCCGACAACAGCCGCGCGCCAAGGCCTTGGGTCGCCCCCGCAGGCAGCTCGGCCACGATCGTGCCGACCAGCGCCGAGGCGATGCCGACCTTGAGCGAGGCAAAGAGATAGGGCATCGACGAGGGCAGCCGCAGCTTCCAGAACGCTTGGCCCCCGCTCGCATTATAGGTCGAGAGCAGATCGAGCTGCATCGCATCGGGCGCGCGCAGCCCCTTCACCATGCCCACAAGCACCGGGAAGAAGCTCAGATAAGCCGCGATAATCGCCTTTGGAATCAAGCCCTTGATGCCAAGGCCCGCCAGAACCACGATGACCATCGGCGCAATCGCCAGAATCGGGATCGTCTGGCTGGCAATCGCCCAGGGCATCACGCTCATATCCATCGCGCGGGAATGCACGATGCCCACCGCCAGCAAGAGCCCCGCCGCCGCGCCAAGCGCAATCAGCGGCACGAAACCGAGCGAGGCCCAGAAGGGCATGGCGGCGGAAAATCGGCGAAACTGGTC
>JACXUS010000308.1 GCA_014763785.1 Sphingomonadales bacterium
CCCCTTGGCCGGGCCTGCGCGCCCGGGGGGTGGGCCTCGGCGCGCTTGGCTGGCCTGCGCCTCCGGCGGGAGTATTTTTTCCAAGAAGAAGCTGGGGGCCTTGCGGGGCCTCTTTGTGCTGAGCGCTTTGTGCCGCGGTACATGGGCGCAGCCAGACACCCCGCGATCCTCGTGTTTTTTCTTGGAAAAAATACTCCCGCCGGAGGCTCCGCCGCTGCCACCCGCGACCGGCCGGGCAGGGGGGCGAGGGGCGCCGCGCGCGACGATCTTGGCGATGACTTGAGCAATGTCTTGAATCGTCAATCGCGTGTCGCATTCGCCGCGCGGATCGGGCGCGATTCTCCCTAGATTGCAGGGCAAGGGGGCTGACCTTTTTGGGCGGCCCCCAAAGATCAACCAGCCGCGCGGGGAGGCGCGGGCCAGTCCCAGGGTGCACCATGCTGACCACGACCGAAATCCGCGCCGAACTCGCCGCCCGCCGCAAGGATTACTCGCTTTCGCGCGACCTTTACTGCGATGAGGGCGTGTTCCAGACCGACCTCACCGAGATTTTCTATCGCGAATGGCTCTTTGCCATCCCAGCCTGCGAGATCCCGAAATCGGGGAACTATGCCACGCTGCAGGTCGGCGCCTATCCGGTGGTGATCACGCGGGGCGCCGATGGCATGATCCGCGCCTTCCACAACGTCTGCCGCCACCGCGGGCAGCGGCTGTGCTCGAAACCCTCGGGCAGCTCGGTCAAGCTCGTCTGCCCCTATCACCAATGGACCTATGACCTCGACGGCAAGCTGATCTGGGCGCGCGACATGCAGGAGGATTTCGACCCCTCCAAACATGGCCTGAAGAAGGTCCATTGCGTCGATATCGGCGGCATGGTCTTCATCTGCCTGGCCGACGTGCCCCCGGCGATTGCTGATCTGGCAAAGACGCTTGGCACCTATCTCGCGCCCTCGGGCCTCAAGGAGGCCAAGGTCGCCCATTCCTCGACGATCATCGAGAAGGGCAACTGGAAGCTCGTGATCGAGAACAACCGCGAATGCTATCACTGCGGCGGCTCGCATCCCTCGCTGTGCCGGACCTATTCCGACAATCCGCGCATGACCGCGATGGAAGGCCCGGACTCGGCCAGCCCCGATATCCTCGATCACTGGAAACGCTGCGAGGCGGCCGGTCTGCCCTCGCGCTTCGTCAACCATCCGCAGATGCAATGGCGTCTGGCGCGCATTCCGCTGCTCAATAACGCGGAAAGCTACACGATGAGCACCAAGGCGGCCGTGAAGGGCATGCGGATGGGCCAGATGCCCTTCAACGATGCGGGCTCGCTGCTGTTCTTCCACTATCCGAACACCTGGAACCACTTCCTGCCCGATCACGCGATCGTCTTCCGCGTGCTGCCGATCAGCCCGACCGAGACCGAGGTCACCACGAAATGGCTGGTGCCGGCCGATGCGGTCGAGGGCAAGGACTACGATCTGAAGGACCTGACCGAGGTCTGGATCAACACCAATGACGAGGACCGTCAGGTGGTCGAGGAAAACCAGAAGGGGATCCTCTCGCCCGCCTACGAGCCCGGCCCCTATTCGACGATCCAGGAAGAGGGCGTGATCCAGTTCGTCGACTGGTATTGCGGCACCATGGCCGAGCGTCTGGGCCCGACCGCCCAGGCGGCGGAGTGAGGCCATGGCGAAATCGCGTCTGAACTGGTCGGCCGAACCCTGGTCCGATGACGAGCTCCTCGAATGCGCGATGGTCGTGCCGGAGACGGCCGACACCGCGACCTTCACCTTTCGCGCGCCTTCGGGCGCGTGGTTCGACTATCAGCCGGGGCAGTTCGTCACGCTCGATCTGCCCGTCGATCCCCGGAATGTGCCCGGTGGCAACGTCCAGCGCACCTATACGATCAGCTCCTCGCCCTCGCGGCCCTTGTCGATCTCGGTCACCGTCAAGGCCCAGGCCGACAGCATCGGCACCCGCTGGATGCTCGATCACCTGAAGCCGGGGATGCGGATCAAGGCCTATGGGCCCAATGGCATCTTCAGCTTCCACCGCCACCCGGCCAAGAAATACCTGTTCATCTCGGCGGGCAGCGGCATCACGCCGATGATGGCGATGACGACCTGGGCCTGGGACAGTGGCGAGATGCCCGACATCACCTTCGTCCATGCCGCCAAGCGCCCCTCGGAGATCATCTTCCGCGAGCGGCTCGAGCAATTCGCGAACCGCGTGCCGGGGTTGCAGCTGCGCTTCACCGTCGATCAGCCCGATCCGTTCCGCACCTGGCACGGCTATCAGGGGCGGCTGAACCAGATCATGCTGGGCCTGATGGCGCCCGATTACCTTGAGCGCGAGGTCTTCTGCTGCGGCCCCGAGTCCTTCATGAATGCCGTGCGCGAGATGCTGATCTCGATCGGCTATGACATGGACCACTACCATCAGGAGAGCTTCGGCATGGCCGTGGCCTCCGAGGCCGAGGCGCCGGTGCTGGCGGATGTGATCCTCGATCAGGAGGCGCGCGCCGAGATCACCTTCACCGCCTCGGGGGTCACCAAAGCCTGCGCCGAGACCGATACGGTGCTCGCCGTGGCCAAGGCGGCGGGGCTCAATATCCCCTCGGGCTGCACCTTCGGGCTGTGCGGCACCTGCAAGGTCAAGAAGGTCTCGGGCGAGGTGCATATGGTGCACAACGGCGGGATTTCCGACGAGGATATCGAGGCGGGCTATATTCTGGCCTGCTGCTCGAACCCGATGGGCAAGGTCGCGGTCGAGGTCTGAGACCGCGCGGTCCCGGGCTGTGCGGTCCCGGGCCGTGCGTTGAGCTGTGCGTCGGGGTGGGGGCTTCTGAGGCTTAGGCTTCTGAGGCTTGGGCTTCGGGGGCGCCCGCCTGCGGCGGGCGGTGCCTCCGGCGGGAGTATTTTCGCCAAGAAGAAGCAGGGGCCGAAAGGAGGGCCGGGGCGGTATTGCCCTGGCTTGATGGCATCGGTTTGAGTGTGAGGCGGTTGCCGGGACCGCGCGCGGCGCATTGGGGGGGCACCGCGGTCGCGGCCCGCCATGATCCCGCGCCGCGGACGATCTGAGCCGCGCGCGGCGGGATCGGGCCGCGGGGCCGCGTATCCTTGCAGGTTTAAAGGAGATACGGTGGTTCGGATCGTGCCGCGCACCGGCCAGCCTGGCGCTGGGCTGCGGTTAACGGCCTGCTGTGACAGGGATTTTTGGCTCCGGCGGTAGGGATCGAACCTACGACCAATTGATTAACAGTTCTTAGGGCTAGACGGCTGGTGGACGGCTAAGCTAGGCTAAGCCAAGCGAAAA
>JACXUS010000060.1 GCA_014763785.1 Sphingomonadales bacterium
GTCCAGATCCGGTCAACCAGATTGGCGGTCTCGACCAGCGCGATGCCGGTGCCCGCCAGATCGGCCTCGATCGCGTCGATCTCGCGTTTCGTGTGCAGCCAGGGGTCAAAGCCCACGCGGCCGCCCTGCGGCAGGGCCTCGGCCAGCCAGGGGCCGGGCTTCACCTCGGGCCAGTTGACCGGGGTGAAGGCGCCCGCATCGACCTCGGCGCGGACCTGCACGCGGTAGCGGCCATCGACGAAGATCCCGGCGCGATCCTTCAGCGCGATGCAGAACCCGGCCGAGCCGGTGAAGCCCGTCAGCCAGCCCAGCCGCGCATCGCGTGCGGTGACATATTCGCCCTGATGCACATCGGCGCGCGGGATCAAGACCCCGTCAAGCCCCTCGGCCGCGATCTGCCCGCGCAGCGCCGCCAGCCGCGCAGGTCCCTGTTCGGGGGCGGATTTCGCCGTGAAATCCTGAAACATCAGCCCGCCTTGCGCATGCCCAGAACCCGCGCCCGCGCCCGCGGGTCGCTGTCGAAAAGCCCCGCCAGCTGTTCGGTCATCGCGCCCGCCAGCTGTTCGACATCGGTGATCGTCACCGCATGCTGGTAATAGCGCGTCACGTCATGGCCGATGCCGATGGCGATCAACTCGACCGCGCGGCGCTTCTCCACCATCGCGATCACGTCGCGCAGGTGCTTTTCCAGATAGACCGCGGGGTTGACCGACAGCGTCGAGTCATCGACCGGCGCACCGTCCGAGATCACCATCAGGATCTTGCGCGCCTCGGGGCGGGCCAGCATCCGGCGGTGCGCCCATTCCAGCGCCTCGCCGTCGATGTTTTCCTTCAAAAGCCCCTCTTTCATCATCAGCCCGAGGTTCGAGCGCACCCGCCGCCACGGCGCATCGGCGCGCTTGTAGACGATATGGCGCAGGTCGTTCAGGCGGCCGGGCTGTTGCGGGCGCCCCTCGGCCAGCCATTTTTCGCGCGACTGGCCGCCCTTCCACGCCCGGGTGGTGAAGCCCAGAATCTCGACTTTGACCGAGCAGCGTTCCAGCGTGCGCGCCAGCACATCGGCGCAGATCGCGGCGATGGAAATCGGCCGCCCCCGCATCGAGCCCGAGTTGTCCAGAAGCAGCGTCACCACGGTGTCGCGGAATTCGGTGTCCTTCTCGATCTTGAAGCTCAAGGGCGTCGTCGGGTTCGCGACCACGCGGGCAAGGCGGCCTGCGTCCAGCATGCCTTCCTCGCGGTCGAATTCCCATGACCGGTTCTGTTGCGCCTGAAGGCGGCGTTGCAGCTTGTTGGCCAGACGTGAGACCGCCCCCTTCAGCGGTTCCAGCTGCTGGTCGAGATAGGCGCGCAGGCGTTCCAACTCGGCCGGTTCGGCCAGGTCCTGCGCCTCGATCTCTTCGTCGAAGTCGGTGCTGAAGACGGTATAGTTCGGGTCCGCCTGACTATAGGCCGGGGGCGGGGGCGGCTCCAGCGGCGCGTCGGCCTGCGGCATGTCCACCTCGTCGCCCATCTCCTGATCGGACAGCTCGTCCTGACTGACCGAGGTCTGGGACTGGTCCTGCTGCTCTTCCTGAGAGCGCTCGGGCGTCGCGTCGCTGTCGTCCTGCTCCTGTTCGTCGCGGGCCTGATTGTCGCCGGCCTCGGGGTCGTTCTCGGCATCCTCGGCGTCGGCGTCGTCGCTTTGATCCTCGTCAGGGTCCTCGCCCAGCTGATCGGCATAGCCGAGGTCCGCGATCACCCTGCGCGCCATCCGCGCGAAGGCGGCCTGATCGGCCAGAACGTGATCGACATTTTCCAGATCCGCCCCCGCGGTCTGTTCGATGAAGGGGCGCCACAGGTCCAGAACCTTGGCCGCCGCCGCAGGCACCGGGCGGCCGGTCGCCAGTTCGCGCACCAGATAGGCGGCGGCGACGGGCAGCGGGGCCTCGGACTGGCTGCGGATCTGGGCATAGCCCTTGCGCTCGGCCTCCCAGGCGATCTTGTGGTCGATATTGCTCAGCGTGCCGGGCATCTCGCGCGCGCCTAGCGCCTCGCAGCGCGCGCCTTCCATCGCCTCATAAAGCGCGCGGGCCATCTCGCCGCGGGGCGCATAGCGGGCGGCGAGCGCCTCGTTATGGTGGCGCTTGCGCAGCGCGAGCGCATCGCCCGTGCCGCGCGCCAGCAGGATCTCGTCGCGGGTCATGCGGCGGCTGACCTGCGGCAGGCGCATCTGATCGCCCGAATAGCCCGAGGGATCGACGGTATAGGTGACCGTCAGATCGGGCGCATCGGCCATGGTCTTGGTGGCCTCGGCGAGGGCCTTCTTGAACGGATCGGCGGGGTTGTCGAGGGGCTTGCTCATGCCCCATCTAAAGCACCGCCCGCGGGCGGCGGCAAGCGCCGCGATTGTGCCGGATACAGGCCGGGGGCGCGGCGGATCGGGAGGGCACTGCAGTTGTGCATACGTGCGTGGAACTTTCCGTGTTCTGCGCGGTTTTGTGCGGTAATATGACTTATCCCCACAGGAGGACATCATGACCCAACCGCTCAAGATCGCCATCATCCTCAGCTCGACCCGCGAGGGCCGCTTCGCCGACAAGGCGCTGGCCTGGTTCGAGCCGATCGCCCGCGCGCAAGAGGGCTGGGAGGTCGAGGTGCTCGACCTGCGCGAGGCCGCGCTGCCGTTCTTCGACGAGCCGGTGCCGCCCGCAGCCAAGGCCCCAGCCGATCCTGCGGCACAGGCCTGGGGCGCGCGGCTGAAGGGCTTTGACGGGTTCATCGTGCTGACCGCCGAATACAACCATTCGATCACCGCGGCGCTGAAAAATGCCTTCGATCATGCCTTCGAGGGCTGGGCGAAGAAGCCGATCGGCGCGGTGGGTTATGGCGGCGTGGGGGCGGCCCGTGCGGTCGAGCATCTGCGCCTGATCGCGATCAATTTCGGCATGGTGCCGGTCGCGGCGGCAGTGGCCATTGCCGGCGCGGATTTCCGGGCGCTGGCCAAGGGGGACAAGAGCTTCGCCGATCTGCCCTATCTCGACGGCTCGGCCAAGGCGCTGATCGCCGATATGGAGTGGTGGGGGCGTGCCACCAAGGCCGCGCGCGGCTGACCATCGGGGCTGAGTGGCCCCTCATGGCACCGCCAGCGCCCGGCAGGGCGCCGCCAGGCGCGCGGCGGTTTGCGCCGCGCGGTCGCGCATCCGGGGATGCGCGCCAAACCGCGCCTGCATCAACAGATCCGCATGCGCCGCGCGGGCCTCGATCCGCAGCGCGCGTGCCGCGACCTCGTGACCCGGGGGTGTTGCGGCTTCGGCCAGATCGGCAAGCGTGTCGCGCAGCCGTTCCACCCCCTCGGCATCGCCGCCCATCAGCCAGCGATCTGCAAGCTCGGCCGACATCCGCCCGGTGCAGGTGGCAAAGAGCCGCGCGAGCTCGGGCAGCGGCGCGGGGGTCAGGACGACCGCAACCACCGGACCCCGGGTTTCGGTCCGGGCGGGCGGCGCAGCGGCGAGGGACACCGCAAGAAGCACCGCAATCACATATGCAGCACGAGGAGCCATGGCCCCAGCATGGCGCAAAAAGGTTAACGCCCGCCTTCCGGCGGGCGCTTGCGTCCTGTTGCGGGGCGTGGGGGCTTATTTCGCCGCCAGCGCCGCCGATTCGGGCAGTTCCTGATCGAAGAGCCGCTGATAGAATTCGGCCACGGTGGCGCGCTCCAGCTCGTCGCATTTGTTCAGGAAGGTCAGCCGGAAGGCGTAACCGATATTGTTGAAGATCCGCGCGTTTTGCGCCCAGGCGATGACGGTGCGGGGCGACATGACGGTCGACAGATCGCCGTTCATGAAGGCCGTGCGGGTCAGATCCGCCACGGTGACCATCGCCGAGATCTCCTTGCGGCCCTTCTCGGTGTTATAGGTCGGGTTCTTCGCCAGAACGATCGCGGTTTCCGCGTCATGGCTGAGATAGTTCAGCGTCGAGACAAGGCTCCAGCGGTCCATCTGGCCCTGGTTGATCTGCTGCGTCCCGTGATAAAGCCCGGTCGTATCCCCCAGACCCACGGTGTTCGCGGTCGCAAAGAGCCGGAAACAGGGGTTCGGGGTGATCACCTCGTTCTGGTCGAGCAGCGTCAGCTTGCCGTCGGCCTCGAGCACGCGCTGGATCACGAACATCACATCCGCGCGGCCCGCGTCATATTCGTCGAAGACGATCGCGGTCGGGTTGCGCAGGGCCCAGGGCAGGATGCCTTCGTGGAAGACGGTGACCTGCTTGCCGTCGACCAGCTTGATCGCATCCTTGCCGATCAGGTCGATCCGGCTGACGTGGCTGTCGAGGTTGACGCGCACGCAGGGCCAGTTCAGCCGCGCCGCGACCTGCTCGATATGGGTCGATTTGCCGGTGCCGTGATAGCCCTGGATCATCACGCGGCGGTTATAGGCAAAGCCCGCGAGGATCGCCATCGTCGTGTCGGGATCGAATTTATAGGTCGAGTCGAGCTCGGGCACCCGCTCGGTGCGCTCGGCGAAGCCCTTGACCTTCATGTCGCTCTCGAGCCCGAAGACCTCGCGCAGGTCGATCTCTTCGGTGGGTTTGGCGTTCATATCCAGCATGGGCGTCGTCCTTCCTGTCTTCGGGGATTTGTGGACCATTGCCCGAGGCCGCGCAAGGGGGCGTATTGTATGGGGAACAAGGCGCCGCTAGGGTGGCGGGATCAGGGCCAGCCCGGGCGCTGTCGCACGGGGCGCTCGGGGGGATGTGTGTTCGATGTCTGATGTGCCGTCTGTATCTGCCGAGCCGCCGCATGCCGCGCCCGGACCGGATCGGCCGCAGCAGATCGACGGGGTTTTTGGCGCGATCGGGCTGATCGCGCTGGCCAATGCGACGGCGATCGGCATCGCGCTGGGGGCCGCGGGCGCGCCGCTGGTGATCTCGGGGGTGTTCGCGGGGGCGGTTTCGGGGCGCATCTGCGCCCGCCAGCTGAACGATGCCCGGCGTTGGGTGCGGATCTGCGGCCGTGGTTTGAGCTTCGTGGTGGCGCCCGCGCTGCATGGGCTCGCGGCGGCGGCGCTGATGCTGATCGCCGCGCCGAGTGTTGCGAGCCTTGTGGGCTTCGTGCCGCTTGGGTTGATCGGTGGGGCGAGCATGGTGGCGGCAGGGGTCGTGAACGCGCCGCTGAGCCTCGCGCCCTGGCTGCTGGCCTGGACTATGATCGAATGGTCGCGGCGCGGGCGGGCGCGGGCCGAGACGCGTGAGGATGACGAATGAGCGGGTTGCTGGCGCTTCTGGATGACGTGGCGGGGATCGCCAAGATCGCGGCGGCCTCGGTCGATGATGTGGCCGGGCAGGCGGCCAAGGCGGGGGCCAAGGCCGCGGGCGCGGTGATCGACGATGCGGCGGTGACACCGAAATATGTCCATGGCTTCGCCGCGGCGCGCGAGCTGCCGATCGTGGGCAAGATTGCGCTCGGCTCGATCCGCAACAAGCTTCTGTTCCTCTTGCCCGCGGCGCTGCTTCTGTCGGCCTTCGCGCCCTGGGCGATCACGCCCTTGCTGATGCTCGGCGGCGGCTATCTGTGCTTCGAGGGCGCCGAAAAGGTCGCCCATGCGCTGCACCCGGGCTCGGGCCACGGCGCCGAGGCCGAGGCCACGGGCGATCCCGCCCGTCTCGAGGCTGAGAAGGTCGCAGGCGCGGTGAAAACCGATTTCATCCTCTCGGCCGAGATCATGACGATCGCGCTGGCGGCCCTGTCGGCGGGGCAACCGATCTGGATGCAGGCGCTGACGCTGGCGCTGGTCGCGGTGGGGATTACGGCGGTGGTCTATGGCGGGGTTGCGCTGATCGTGAAGGCCGATGACGTGGGGCTCTGGCTGGCGCGGGTCGGGCGGATGGGGGCCACGCGGGCGCTCGGGCGCGGGATTGTCGCGGTGATGCCGGGCTTCCTGCGGGGGCTGATGATCGTCGGCACTGCGGCAATGCTCTGGGTCGGCGGCTCGATCGTGCTGCATGGTCTGGCCGAGGTGGCCTGGCCCGCGCCCTATGAGGCGATCCACCATCTGGCCGAGGTGGTGGCGCATCGCGTCCCCGAGGGCGCGGCCGGCGCGGTCGGCTGGGCCGTGACCGCGGCCGCCGACGGGGTCTTCGGGCTGGCGCTGGGCCTCGGGCTGATCCCGATCGTCACGCGCGGCATCAACCCGCTGATCCGGGCGCTCAGACCGGGCGCGGCCAAGGGGCATTGAGAGCGAGGGGGCTCCGCCCCCGTCCTTGCAGGACCCCCCGGGATATTTTTGCACAGATGATGACCATACAGGGCGGCCGCACGGGGTCACGCCGCCCCGGATAACCCCCGCGATTGCGCCCGCTTTCCCTCAACAGTGCCGCAAATATCCCGGGGGAGGCGCGCAGGCGCCGGGGGCAGAGCCCCCAACACCGCATGCCACAGGCGCACCGATCCGCACCGATCCGCGCCCGGCCCCCTCATCACCTGTGGGAAAATATCCCGGGGGGAGGCCCGAACGGGCCGGGGGGCGGCGCCCCCCAGCGACGCGCGGGCCCAGTGCCTCACTTGAAGTTGCGGCTGTCCTTGATCTGATCCCAGGCCCAGACGACCTCCTGCAGCATCTCTTCCTGACTGCGGTCGCCGCCGTTCACATCCGGGTGCAGCACCTTGATCAAGGCCTTGTAGGCCTTGCGGATATCGGCCTTGCTCATCGTATCCTGACATTCGAGGATCTCGAGCGCACGGCGTTCCGTCGGCGGCAGCTTGCGCCCGCTGACCGCCCGGCCCGGGTTCTGCGTCGCGTTCGAGCCGAGCAGTTCCATCGGATCGGCGATGCCATGGCGCTGCCAGCCCATCTCTTCCTTGGTCTTGCCGAAGGGTTTGGTGGGCCGTTCCCAGACCGTCGCATTGTCGAGGAAGGCCTGAAATTCCTCCTCGGACTGACCCTGGAAATAGTTCCAGTTCAGGTTGTATTCGCGCACATGGTCCTTGCAGAACCAATAGTAATCATCCAGCACCTTGGGCGATTTCGGCGCGCGATACTGGCCGGGCTCGTTGCAGCCCTTGTGATCGCACATCCGTGTCGAGGTTTCGAAGGCCCCCGACATGCCGCGCTTGCCCTTCTGGCGGCGCTTCTTGTCGGCCGCGGCCGAGATGTTGAAACCGAAAGGGTCGCCCTTGGTCATGAAAAGCCTCTCTGCCGTCGCGCGGCCGGCGGGGAGGACCGCCGACTCGGGGAGGGCAGTCTAGAGCATCTGGCGCCGAGCGAAAGGGGGCGGGGCGGTTTCCGGCGCGATCCGGCCCGAGGTTTTGTCCGCAGCCGCGCCCGATGGGGGGCGGCCACGGCCGGCGGCAGGGGTCAGGCCTCCTGCGGCTCGGCGGCATCTGGCCCGGCCGTCAGGCGCGCGCCCTCGCCACGGCTCAGCTCGGCGCGGATCATCTCGGCCTTCAGGGGCGCGGCGGCGGGATCGGTTGCGGCCGGCGCCTTGGGCGCGGCGGCGGGACCGAGCCGGGGCGCGCGGCCCTCGGGCGCGATCGCCGAGATCAGCCGTTTCGCCGCCGCCTCCATCGCATCGACCGCCACCATCGCCTCGGCGGTGCCCGGGCTCAGGCGCTCGCCCACCGGGCGGCGGAACACCAGCAGGTTGTGATAGACCGTGGTTTTCGAGGTCAGCCCCGAACGCTCCTCGGCCGGAAGCGTCTCGGCGCGCCAGTATTCCCAGCCCTCGCGCGCCAGCGCATTCATCGCAAGCCCCAGCGCATGGGCGAATTTCTCGGCCCCCGTCTTCAGGCCGCGGTCCTTCTCGCCGCGCGCGGGCGCGGGGATCACCTTGTATTCGTATGATTGCATCACCGTCCTCGTCGTTGCCGAGGGTTTTCGCGCAAGCCGCGGGGCGGGTCAAGGAACGAAGGGGTGAGGCGCTCAGCCACGGATCGCCGCCGCGAGCCTGCGCGCGATCGCCCGCGAGCCCTTGGCCGAGGGGTGGACCCGGTCGAGACCATGAAAGCTCAGATCCCCCTCGGGCACCAGATCGGCCATCGGCACGAAGATCACGCCCGGATCGCGCGCTGCCATCGCGCCCAGACGCCGGTCGAATTCATCGCCGATCGCGTTGCAATCCTCGATCGGCGAGCGGACGCCCGGGGTGCGCAGATAGCCCGCCCATGCGACGCGCGCCCCGCCCGCGCGCAGGCTGGCGACCAGCTTCGGGATCGCGCCTCGCGCCCCGTCGCGGGTGATCAGCCGGTCCAGATAGCCCTTGTCGCAGCGCGTGCAGCCGCAGCCGAAGAGGATATCGTTGCCGCCGCCATTCACCACGACCCAATCCCAGTCGCCCTTGCGATATTGCGCGGGGATGCGCAACCCGGCCGCCCCGGAGATCGGCAGATAATAGAAGAACCGCGCCCCGGGCAGGGCCTGATCGGTGACCGACCCGCCCAGTTCGGCGCGCAGGCCCGCGGCCACGTTCTGCCCGGCGAGCGCATTCACCGAAAACATCGAATCGCCCATCACCAGCACCTTTGGCGCGCCGGGATCGGGCGGGGCGCCGGGCCCCGCCTCTGGCGCGACACAGGCCGTCAGGGTCAGGAGGAGGCCGAGCAGCGCGGTCAGACGGATCAGGGACATGGCAACCGGATCAAGGAGGGAACGGGGGCAGCAAAGCAGAAAAGGGTAAACGCGCGATGAAAACCGCAGGGCGGACCGGCCCAGTCTAGCCGCCCGCGCGGGCGGCGATCAAGCTGCCCGTCTCGGAAACGGGGCGGGGGCGCGGGGACAAGTCCCCGCGCCCCCGCTTCGGCCCCTGTTGGGGCCGTGCCCTCTTGCCTTACAGGCCGAGTTTCTTCGCGACGATCTCGTTCACCGCGGCGGGGTTCGCCTTGCCTCCGCTCGCCTTGATCACCTGACCGGTGAACCAGCCCGCGAGCTTGGGGTTCTGCTTGGCCTTTTCCACCTGCGCGGGGTTGGCAGCGATGATCTCGTCGACCGCGGCCTCGATCGCGCCCAGATCGGTGACCTGCTTCATGCCGCGCGCCACGACGATTTCAGCCGGATCGCCGCCCTCGGTATAGACGATCTCAAACAGATCCTTGGCGATCTTGCCCGAAATGTCGCCCGCCTTGATCAGCGCGATGATCCCGCCGAGCTGCGCCGGGCTCACCGGGCAGGTGCCGATCTCGGCACCGTCCTTCTTGAGCCGCCCGAAGAGCTCGTTGATCACCCAGTTCGCCGCCAGCTTGCCATCGCCGCAAGCGGCCACCACGGCCTCGAAATAATCGGCATTCTCGACCTCGGCGGTCAGCACCCCGGCGTCATAATCGCTCAGACCCAGGGCCTCGATGAACCGCGCCTTCTTGGCATCGGGCAGCTCGGGCATCGCGGCGGCAATGTCATCCACCCAGGCCTGCTCGATTTCCAGCGGCAGCAGGTCGGGGCAGGGGAAGTAGCGGTAATCATGCGCCTCTTCCTTGCTGCGCATCGAACGCGTCTCGTTCTTGTCCGGGTCGTAGAGCCGGGTTTCCTGCACCACCGTGCCGCCATCCTCAAGGATCGCGATCTGGCGCCGCGCCTCATAGTCGATCGCCGCCTGAATGAACCGCATCGAGTTCATGTTCTTCAGCTCGCAGCGCGTGCCGAGATGGCTGAAATCCTGCGTCGCCTGATATTTCTCATATTGCCCGGGCTTGCAGACCGAGACGTTCACGTCGCAGCGCAGGTTGCCGTTCTGCATGTTGCCGTCGCAGGTGCCCAGATACCGCAGGATCTGGCGCAGCTTGACGACATAGGCGGCGGCCTCTTCGGGACCACGGATATCGGGGCGGCTGACGATTTCCATCAGCGCGACACCGGTGCGGTTGAGGTCGACGAAGGACATGTTCGGATCCATGTCGTGGATCGACTTGCCCGCATCCTGTTCGAGGTGAATCCGCTCGATCCGCACCCGGCGGCCGACGCCCGGGCCCATCTCGATCAGGATCTCACCCTCGCCGACGATCGGGTGATAGAGCTGGCTGATCTGATAGCCCTGCGGCAGGTCGGGGTAGAAGTAATTCTTGCGGTCGAAGGCGGAAAAGAGGTTGATCGCCGCCTTCAGCCCCAGCCCGGTGCGCACGGCTTGGGCCACGCAAAACTCGTTGATCACCGGCAGCATGCCCGGCATTGCCGCATCGACGAAGGCCACGTTCGAGTTCGGCTCGGACCCGAAGGCGGTCGAGGCGCCCGAGAACAGCTTGGCATTCGAGCTGACCTGGGCATGCACCTCCATCCCGATCACCAGCTCCCAGTCGCTTTTCGCGCCGGCGATGACTTTCGGTTCGGGGGTTTTCAGGGTCAGGTGGTCGAGCATCGGGACGATCCTTCTTCGGTCTATCGCCTTCTAGGCCAGTGGGCGACGGCGGGCAAGATGCCGGGCCGATCCGTGGGCGGCGGCGTCGGATTTTGAGTATTTTTGCCAAGAAGAAGCAGCAGGGCTTTTCCTGGTCGAAATACTCCGGGGGGGCCGCAGGCGGGGGGCAGGGCCCCCCTCGGCGCTCAGCCCAGGAGCCGCGCGGTCATTTCCGACAGATCGCGGCTGAGGCCCGGGGTTTCGGCGATCCGGGTCAGCTCGCCCCGCATCAGCGCCTGCCGCCCCGCATCATAGCGCGCCCAGGTCTCAAACGC
Source organism: Sphingomonadales bacterium (assembly GCA_014763785.1). Lineage (GTDB taxonomy): Bacteria > Pseudomonadota > Alphaproteobacteria > Rhodobacterales > Rhodobacteraceae > Rhodobacter. The sequence goes on from JACXUS010000060.1 coordinate 10,632, forward strand.
GGTCGACATCCGCGCCGCGGTCTGCGGGTTCAGGGGATCAAGGCGGAGGAGCCAATCGGCATAGAAGCGATAGCCCGCGCCATCGGCCCGATGAAAGCCCGCGTGATTGGCCGACAGGCCCCCCATGACCGAGCGGAAGCGGTTCGGGTTCTTCCAGTCGAAAAGCGGATCGGCGGCGAGGCTCACGGCGGTCTCGGGCACGGTTTCGGGCGGCGCATAGGCCAGCTGCGCCATGAACCATTTGTCCATCACGAGGCGGTTCGCGGCCCAGCGGGCGCGGAAGGCGGCCAGTTGCGCCTCGGCCTTGCCTGCGGCGATCAGGCAGGCCAGCGCGCCGAAGCTCTCGGTCATATTGTCGGCCGCGGCAAAGAGCGCCTCGGCCCGGGCGCCGCCGTCGATGCGGGTCAAAAGCCCCAGCGCCGCCAGCCGCAGCGCGCGTTGCCCCGCGGGCGCGGCATCGGGCGCATAGGGGCCGGGCACCGCCATCGCCTCATAAAGCGCGGCGAGGGTGTTTTCGTGGCGCCGGGCGAGCGCAGTCGCCAGCGCCTCGCGCGCGGTGTGGATCGCGTCGGGGTCGGGCGTGCGGCCGCTGCCATGCAGGGCGGCGGCGATCTCGTCCTCGCCCGGCAGGCGCAGGCAAAGCGCGCGGAAGGCGGGCTCGGCCGCCTCATCGGCCAGCAGCCCGCCCACCGCCTCGATATAGTCCGGCCCCGGCGCCGCGCCGCCCGCCATCGCGATCAGCGTGTCGCGCGCCAGCCCGCGGCCCGCCTCCCAGCGGTTGAACGGGTCGGTGTCATGCGCCAGCAAGAAGGCCTGTTCCGCGGCGCTGGTCTCGCGGTCCAGCCGCACCGGCGCAGAGAACCCGCGCAGGATCGAGGGTACCGGTTTCGCGCCGAGCCCCTCGAAGGTGAAGCTCTGCCGGCCCTCGGTCATCTCCAGAACGGTGGTCGGCACCACCTCATCGCCATTGGGCGACAACAGCCCCACGGCAATCGGAATGAGCCGCGCGGGCTTCTCCGGCTGGCCCGGGGTCGGCTTGGTTTCCTGCGTGAAGTCAAGCGTATAGGTGCCGTCCTTGAAGTGGTCGGTGACGCGCAGGACCGGGGTGCCCGCGTCCGTATACCAGCGCTTGAACTGGCTCAGATCGCGGCCCGAGCTGTCCTCGAAGACCTTGATCCAATCCTCGATCGTGCAGGCCTGCCCGTCGTGGCGCGCGAAATAGAGATCGAGCGCGGCGCGATAGCCTTCGGCGCCGACCAGCGTTTTCAGCATGCCGACCACCTCGGCGCCCTTCTCATAGACGGTCGCGGTGTAGAAGTTGTTGATTTCGCGGTAATGATCGGGCCGCGGCGGATGGGCCAGCGGCCCCGCATCCTCGCGGAACTGACGCGCCCGCAGCGCCGCCACATCCTCGATCCGCTTGACCGCGCCCGCGCGCATGTCGGCGGTGAAGCTTTGGTCCCGGAACACCGTCAGCCCCTCTTTCAGGCAGAGCTGGAACCAGTCGCGGCAGGTGATCCGGTTGCCGGTCCAGTTGTGGAAATACTCATGCGCGATCACCGCCTCGATCCGCTCGTAATCGGTATCGGTCGCGGTCTCGGGACTGGCCAGAACCAACTTGGAGTTGAAAATGTTCAAGCCCTTGTTCTCCATTGCGCCCATATTGAAGTCATCGACGGCAACAATGTTGAAAATGTCCAAGTCATACTCGCGGCCATAGGCGCGCTCATCCCAGGCCATCGACCGCGCCAACGCGCCAAGCGCGAAGTCGCAGCGGTCCTCGTCGCCCGGGCGCACCCAGATGTTCAGTGCCACCGCGCGCCCCGAGCGGGTGGTGAAGCGCCCCGAGGTCGCCACCAGATCGCCCGCGACCAGCGCAAACAGATAGGCGGGCTTCGGCCAGGGGTCATCCCATTCGGCCCAGCCGGGCCCCTCGGCCACCGGGTTGCCATTCGACAGAAGCACCGGGAAATCGCCCTCGATCCGCACATGAAAGCGCGCCATCACGTCGGGGCGGTCGGGATAGAAGGTGATCTTGCGAAAGCCCTCGGCCTCGCATTGCGTGCAATACATACCGTTCGACATGTAAAGCCCCTCGAGCGCGGTATTGGCCGCGGGCGCGATCTCAACCTCGGTTTCCAGCGTGAAGGGGTGCTCGGGCAGGGCGGCGGGATGCACCGTCAGCCCGTCCTCGGTCAGCCGGTAATCGGCCGGCGCCAGCGCCACCCCGTCGATCGCGAGCGAGATCAGCCGCAGATCCTCGCCGTCCAGATGCAGCGCCGCGCCGGGCTGCTCCGGCGTCAGCGCCAGCGCCGCGCGCACCCGCGTCGCCTGCGGGGCGAGGTGAAAGCTCAACCGCACGGTCGAGAGGGTGAAGGGATAGGGGCGATAGTCGGAAAGGAGCGTTGTGCCGGTCATGATCTGTCCAGAAATGTCGGTTGGCCCAAGGCTAGGC
>JACXUS010000309.1 GCA_014763785.1 Sphingomonadales bacterium
GTCAGCTTCGACTGGGGCGACAGCCAGCGCGTGCAGCGCCTGACGCGCCTGATGGGCGAGCGCGAGGTGCATTCGCGCGAGAGCTTCATCGCGGCGCAACTCGATACCGTCAGCCCCGCGGCGCGCGGGCTTCTGCCGCTGGTCGGCCGCGATCTGTGGTTCACCGGCGAGGCCGCCCCCGAGGGCACGCCCGAGCGGATGCGGCAACGCGCGCTGGAGCTGCTCGCGAACTGGGACGGCGAGATGAGCGAGCATCTGCCCGAACCGCTGATCTATGCCGCCTGGATGCGCGCGCTTCAGGCGCGGTTGATCCGCGACGAGCTGGGGCCCTTGGCCTCCGAATTCACCCGGCTCGAGCCGCTCTTCATCGAGCGCGTCTTCCGCAACACCCAAGGGGCGGCGCGCTGGTGCGACGTGATGCAATCGGCGCCCGTCGAGACCTGCACCGATATCGCGCGGATCGCGCTCGACGAGGCACTTCTGGATCTGCGCACGACCTACGGCGCCAATATCGAGAGCTGGCGCTGGGGCGATGCGCATGAGGCCGCGCATCTGCATCCAGTGCTGGGCCGCACCTCGTTCCTCGGCTGGCTGATGAACATCCGGCAATCGACCTCGGGGGGCGATTTCACACTGAACCGCGGCTCGACCTCGGGCAGCGGGCCCAATCCGTTCCTGAACGTCCATGGCGCGGGCTATCGCGGGGTCTATGATTTCGCCGACCCCGACAGCTCGGTCTTCATCGTGGCGACGGGGCAATCGGGCCATCCGCTCAGCCGCCATTACGATGACCTCTCCGAGCTCTGGCGGCGCGGCGAATATGTGCCGATGTCGCTCGACCCGGAATTGGCACGCGCCGCCGCGGCCGGGATCACCCGGCTCGAGCCCGAAACCCCGGCCGAGTGACCGGCGCCCGGGCCTCCGGCGTCGCGCGGGGGTGCACGGGCGGTTTTTGAGTATTTGGACCAAGAAGAAGCAAAGCCCGCGGCGCCCCGTGTCCGGGTGTCGAGAGGCTTGGCGTTTCCGATCGAACTGCGACCGCCCCAAGTTGAACCGGCGCGGCCCGCTGTTTCTTCTTGGCGAAAATACTCCCGCCGGAGGCAACCGCCCGCGCAGCGGGCGCCCCCGCCCAGCCCCTCAGAGCGCGCGGAAGCGGTGGCGCTGGCTCGAGGACCAGTTGACCGCGATCACCCAGCCGGTCTTGCTCTCGCGCTCGGCGCGGACCACGTTCTGTTCATGCAGCCAGGCGCGCTTGCGGCCCTCGGCGAAACCCAGCGTGATCTCGTCGTCGTGGCGCTCCTCGCCGAGGCGCGCCTCGATCGCGGTCAGGAGCGCCGCGAAGCCCTCGCCGGTGATGGCGGAGACCGCCTGCACATCCTCGCGCCGCGCATCGGTGGCCAGCAGGGCCGCGCGGGTCTCGGGTCCGAGCGCGTCGATCTTGTTCCAGACCTCGATCAGCGCGACATCCTCGTCCACCCCAAGGCTCTCGAGGATCTCGCCGACATCCTCGGCCTGCTCCTCGGTCTCGGGGTGGGAAATGTCGCGCACATGCAGGATCAGATCGGCCTCGAGCACCTCTTCGAGCGTCGCGCGGAAGGCCGCGACCAGCTCATGCGGCAGCTCGGAGATGAAACCCACGGTGTCGGACAGGATCACCTTGCGCCCGCTGGGCAGGGTGATGCCGCGCATCGTCGGGTCGAGGGTCGCAAAGAGCATGTCCTTGGCCAGCACCTCGGCTCCGGTCATCCGGTTGAAGAGCGTCGATTTCCCGGCGTTGGTATAGCCCACGAGCGCGACGATCGGGAACGGCACCTTGCGACGCGCGGCGCGGTGCAATTCGCGGGTTTTCACCACCTTGGCCAGCTGGCGGCGGATCTTGATCACCTGCTCGTCAATCGCGCGGCGGTCGGATTCGATCTGCGTCTCGCCCGGGCCGCCGACGAAGCCAAAGCCGCCGCGCTGGCGCTCAAGATGGGTCCAGGCGCGCACCAGCCGCGTGCGCTGATAGCTCAGCGCCGCCAGCTCCACCTGCAACACCCCTTCGCGGGTGCGGGCGCGGTCGGCGAAAATCTCAAGGATCAGCCCGGTCCGGTCGAGGAGCTTGACCCCCCATTCCTTTTCCAGATTGCGCTGCTGCACCGGGCTCACGGGCCCGTCCACCAGCACCAGATCCACCTCAAGATCGCCGAGCAAACCCTTGATCTCGGCCATTTTTCCAGTGCCGAACAGATGCCCGGCATGGGGTTTGGGCAGGCGCACGACTTCGGCACCGACAACCTCGAGCCCGGGCAAGGCCGCCGCCAGCGACACGGCCTCGGCCAGGCCATGCTCAGGCAGGCGCCGCGCATCGACGGCCTTCAGGTCGGGATGCAGGACGAAGGCCCGCGTGGGCCGCTCGCGCTGGAGGATCGGATCGCTCAGTCTTCGCCCTCGTAGAGCGAGATCGGCTGGCCGGGCATGATCGTCGAGATCGCATGTTTATAGACGAGCTGCGACTGGCCATCGCGGCGCAGCAGAACGCAGAAATTGTCAAACCATGTGATGACGCCTTGCAGCTTCACCCCGTTGATCAGAAAGATCGTCACCGGAACCTTGGTCTTGCGGACGTGATTGAGAAAAGCGTCCTGCAGGTTCTGTTTATCGGCAGCCATTTTGAGTTTGCCTTTTCAGCTTATGTTTTTGTCGCGCGTTCAGGGGGGCTTGTGGCCCCCTGCGACTCAGTATGCGTAAGATTGGGGGAGTTTCCACCCCAAAATCAGTCCCTTGACCTGTTCTTGTGCACTGCGGGGATCGCGGCAGGCTCGGCCGCGCCGGAAATCGGGCCCGGCGTTGGCGTCGCCCGGCGATCAACCGCGCCAGAAATCCGGCCCGGCGCGGGGATCGCGGCGCGATCAGCCGCGCCAGAAATCGGGGTTAAAGAGCGCGATGATCGCCAGCGTTTCGAGCCGCCCGAGCACCATGGCGCCAGCAAAGACCAGCTTCGTCGCCTCGCCCAGAGCGGCCCAGCTCAGCGGCGTATCGGCCGCGACCGAGGCCAGCGGCCCGGTGTTCGACAAGGCTGCAATGGTCAGGATCGTCGCCGGCTCGAAGTCGAGCCCGGTCAGCGCCGCGGCCATCGCCACCACCGCAATCGAGATCGCAAAGAGCATGAAGAAAATCCACGCGATATAGGCGCCCTCCCGGCGCAGCCGCCGCGCGACCGGCCCGCCGCCCGCGATCGAGGCCGGATGCACCAGCTTGTCCAGCTCCCGCTCGCCATGACGCAAGAGCGCATAGACCCGCAA
>JACXUS010000061.1 GCA_014763785.1 Sphingomonadales bacterium
GTGCCACCCGGTCGTGAAACACCGCCCAACCCAGCCCCGCCACCATCAGCGGCATCGTCGAGGCGATGATCGACGCGACCGAGGCACCGATCCACTGCATCGCGACGAAATTCAGCCCCAGATAGAGCGCGTTCTGGCAAAGTCCGAAAATCAGCGTCGAGCGCCATTGCGCCCGGCTCAGCCGCCATGTCTGCCCCGCGGCCAGCGCGATGCCGACCCCGATCAGCCCCGACAACAGGAAGCGCGCCGACAGTGCCAGCAGCGGCGGCGCCTCGGCCACGATCATCCGCGCCGAGGTGAAGGCCGAGGACCACATCAGCGCAAAGGCCAGCCCCATCGCAATCGCGCGCAGATCCATTCCGGGTCCCTTCCGTCAGGGGCAAAGAGAAAGGCCGCCCCGGTTTCCCGTGGGCGACCCTATCCGAACGGTCAGCCCCCGCAAGGGGGCCGTCAGCGATCAGACGTTGACGCTGTCTTTCAGCGCCTTGACGATCGTGACCTTGACCTGCTTGTCAGCCGGTTTGGTCATGGTGTCGCCGGTGGCCGGGTTGCGGACCTGACGCTCGGGACGGGCCTTGCAATAAACTTTGCCGATGCCCGGCAGGGTGACGGCGCCGCCGGCTGCGACTTCCTTGGTGACCACCGAAGCGATCGCGTCCAGCGCGGCCGAGGCGGTTTTCTTGTCCGAGCCCATCGTCTCGGCCAGAGCGGCCACGAGCTGGGTCTTGGTCATCGGTTTCGACATTGGTTTTCCTCTCATCGCCCCGATTAATCGGGGTCACATTGGTCCGCAATCTGCGATTTGGTGCGCCTGTAACACACGCTTTTGACCGGCCATGCAAGCCTTTTCCGTCAACGGGGGAAGGATTTCGCCGGGTTTCCGCCGATGGCCTAAAGGAAGGCAGTTTCCTCGAAGCTGCGCAACTTGCGGCTGTGAATCCGCTCCAGCGGCATGTCGCGCAACTTCTCCATCGCGCGGATTCCGATCAGCAAATGGTTGGCGACCTGGGTGCGGTAAAATTCCGTTGCCATGCCCGGCAGCTTCAATTCGCCATGCAGCGGTTTGTCAGAGACGCACAGAAGCGTGCCATAGGGCACCCGGAAGCGGAAGCCATTGGCCGCGATCGTCGCGCTTTCCATATCGAGCGCGACGGCGCGCGACTGGCTCAGCCGATGCACCGGGCCGGATTGGTCGCGCAACTCCCAGTTGCGGTTGTCGATGGTGGCGACGGTGCCGGTGCGCATGATCCGCTTCAGCTCATATCCGTCCAATTGGGTGACCTCGGCCACCGCCTCTTGCAGGGCGATCTGGATTTCGGCCAGCGCCGGGATCGGCACCCAGACCGGCAGATCGTCGTCCAAAACGTGATCCTCGCGCAGATAGGCATGCGCCAGCACGAAATCGCCCAAGGATTGCGAATTGCGCAGCCCGGCGCAGTGGCCGACCATCAGCCAGGCATGCGGGCGCAGCACGGCGATATGGTCGGTCGCGGTCTTCGCATTCGACGGGCCCACCCCGATATTGACCAGCGTGATGCCGTTCCCGTCGGCGCGTTTCAGGTGATAGGTCGGCATCTGCGGCAGCTTCGACAGCCCCGGGATCACCCCGTCGGCCGTGGTGATCACCGTATTGCCCGGCGCCACGAAGGCCTCATAGCCCGAGGCCGGATCGGCCAGCATCGCGCGCCCGACCTTCTCGAACTCGTCCACATAGAACTGGTAGTTGGTGAACAGCACATGGTTCTGGAAATGCTCGGCCGCCGTCGCGGTGTAATGGCTCAGCCGCGCCAGCGAGTAATCGACCCGTTGCGCGGTGAAGGGCGCCAGATGCCCCGAGCCATCCGGGTTCGGCCCTGCGGTCCCGTTCACGATGTCATCGTTCATATTCGCCAGATCCGGCACGTCGAACACGTCGCGCAGGCTGAAATCCAGCACGCCTTCCTGCGGGACGCTGACCTCGGGATGGGCGGCCACCGCGAAATGCACCGGGATCGGTGTCGATGACGGGCCGATCTGGACCGGCACGCCATGGTTGCGCATCAGATGGCTGAGCTGCTGCACCAGATAATTGCGGAACAGGTCCGGCCGGGTGATCGTCGCGGCATAGGTGCCCGGGATCGCGACATGACCGAAGCTCAGCCGGTTGTCCGCCTTGAGATGCGAGGCGGTGGTCAGACGCACCTCGGGGTAAAACGCGCGAAAGCGGGCGGCCGCCCGGCCACTGTCCAGAACCTCGTTGAACTTGGTCAGCAGAAAGCCGGTCGCCTCTTCATAGAGCTCTTCGAGCCGCGCGACGGCGGCCTTGGCATCGGTGAACAGCTCCGGCTCGGCCGGATGCGGGGTCATGATGGTCAGGGGGTCATTCATTCAAAAAGATCCGTCAGTTCAAAGCGCGTGACATCGACCAGCCCCAGATCCGAGATGCGGATTTCCGGGATGACGACCAGCGCGAGCAGGGAATGTTGCATATAGGCGTTGTTGAGGGTGCAGCCGCAGTCCGCCATCGCCTCGACCATGCGGCTGGCGCGGGCGGCGACCTCGGCGGCCGGGTCGTCCGACATCAGCCCCGCGATCGGCAAGGGCACCGCGGCGATTTCCACCCCGTCCTTCCAGACGGTGATGCCGCCGCCCATCTCGCCCAGCCGGTTGGCGACCGCCGCCATCATATCGCGGTCGGTGCCGACGACGATCATGTGGTGGCTGTCATGCGCGACGGTCGAGCCCATCGCCATGCGCCCGGTGTAGCCAAAGCCCGAGACGAACCCGTTGACCACCCCGCCGGTGCCGCGATGGCGTTCCACGAGCGCGATCTGCGCCAGATCGCGGCCGGTGTCAGGCTCGATCCGCCCCTCGGTCACGGCCATTTCGGCGGTCAGGGCCTTGGTCGGGGCCTGATTTTCGACAACGCCGATGACGCGGGCGGTGACGGTATTGGCGCCCTCGGGGGCGTGGATCGCGAAGTCCTCGGCGACCAGCGCCTTGCCAAGGTTCACCGTCTGCCGCGCCGTCTGCGGCCAGTCGTAATGCGGGCATTCGGCGACCAACTTGCCGTCGATGGCCACGGTCTTGCCCCGCGCGATCACCTGCTCGATGGGCAGGGTGGTCAGGTCCGAGGTCAGGATCAGATCGGCCCGCCGCCCGGGCGCGATCGAGCCCAGCTCGCGCTCCAGCCCGAAATGCGTGGCGGTGTTCACGGTGCACATCTGCAGCGCCACCAGCGGATCGCAGCCGCACGCGACCGCATGGGCGTAAACCCGGTTCATATGCCCCTCGTTCACCAGCGTGCCGGAATGGCAATCGTCGGTGCAGAGGATGAAGTTCCGCGGATCAAGGCCCTTTTCGGTCACCGCGGTGATCTGCGTCTTCACGTCATACCACGCCGAGCCGAGCCGCAGCATCGCACGCATGCCTTGGCGCACCCGGGCGATGGCATCGGCCTCGCAGGTGCCCTCGTGGTCATCGGCCGGGCCGCCCGCGACATAGGCGCGGAACGGCGCGCCCAGATCGGGGCTGGCGTAATGCCCGCCGACCGTCTTGCCCGCGTTTTGCACGGCGGCGATCTCGGCCAGCATCTTCGGATCGGCATTCACCACACCGGGGAAGTTCATCATCTCGCCGAGCCCGATGATCCCGGGCCAGGCCATCGCCTCGGCCACATCCTCGGGCGTGATTTCAAAGCCGGTGGTTTCCAGCCCCGGCGCCGAGGGGGCGCAGCTGGGCATCTGGGTGAAGATGTTGACGGGCTGCATCAACGCCTCGTCATGCATCATCTTCACGCCCGCCAGACCCAGCACATTGGCGATCTCATGCGGGTCGGTGAACATCGTCGTCGTGCCATGCGGGATGACCGCGGCGGCGAATTCCGCCGGGGTCAGCATGCCCGATTCAATGTGCATGTGGCCATCGACCAGACCCGGGATCATGTAGCGCCCCTTGGCCTCGATCACTTGCGTTTCCGGGCCGATCAGCGCGCTCAGATCCGGCGCGATGGCAGCAAAGCGCCCCTCGGCCACGGCGATATCGTAGCCGTCAAGGATTTCACGCGACTGGACGTTGACCCATTTGCCGCCCCGGATCACCAGATCGGCCGGCGCCCGGCCCGCGGCGACGGCGATCAGACGCGGCGCGGCCTCGGGCCATGTTTTCAATGTGTTCATATGTTCCATGGCCAAATCTGCCACCGCGCCCGCAATCGCGCAAGTGACGTTGTGATGACGCGGGGGGCGCGCTACATCTGGGGCATGGAGACGCAAAAACCCCGGATTACCATCACCTATTGCACCGGCTGCAACTGGCTATTGCGCGCCGGATGGATGGCGCAGGAACTGCTCTCGACCTTTGGCGAGGCTTTGGCCGAGGTCGCGCTGATCCCGGGCCATGGCGGGGTCTATGAGGTGCGCGTGGGTGACACGCTGATCTGGGAACGCAAGCGCGATGGCGGCTTCCCCGAGGCCGCCGCGCTGAAGAAACGGGTCCGCGACGTGATCGAGCCCGGGCGCGATCTGGGCCATATCGAGAAGGCGGGCGCATGAACACGCTTCTGAGCATCGGCCACGGCTATTCCGCGCGCGCGCTGGGGCGGCATCTGCTGGCGCAGGGCTGGCGGGTGATCGGCACCACCCGCAGTGCGGCGCGCGCGGCCGAGCTGGCCGCCGAGGGGGTCGAGGCGCTCGTATGGACCGGCGGGCCGCTGCCGCTGGATCAGGCGACGCATCTTCTGTCCTCGGTCGCGCCCGATGCCGCGGGCGATCCGGTTTTGCGCGATCTGGGGCAGGCGATTGCCGCGGCGGGGCATCTGCGCTGGGTCGGCTATCTCTCGACCGTGGGGGTCTATGGCGACCATGCGGGCGGCTGGGTCGATGAAGAGACCCCCTGTCATCCCGCCACGGCCCGCGGTCAGGCGCGCGTCGCGGCTGAGCGGGACTGGCTTGCGCTGCCGCAACGCGCCCATATCTTCCGGCTGGCGGGCATTTATGGCCCGGGCCGCGGCCCCTTCGAGAAGGTCCGCAACGGCACCGCGCGGCGCATCGTCAAGCCCGGTCAGGTGTTCTCGCGCATCCATGTCGAGGATATCGCGCGGGTGCTGGCGGCCTCGATCGGCCGGCCCGATCCGGGGCGGGTCTATAATGTCTGCGACGACGAACCGGCCCCGCCCGAGGATGTGCTGAGCCATGCCGCGGCGCTGCTCGGCCTGCCGCCGCCGCCCGAGGTGCCCTTCGATCAGGCGCAGATGAGCCCGATGGCGCGCAGCTTCTATGCCGAGAGCAAGCGGGTCCGCAACGACCGGATCAAGACGGACCTCGGCGTCACCCTGGCCTATCCCGATTACCGCGCGGGGCTGGCGGCGATTCTGGCGGCGGAGGCGGGCGCATGATCGCGGAGCGGTCCTTTCTGGGGGTCAGCTTCGCGCGGCTGCGCGGGGCGGTGGTGGTCTGGCTGATCGCGCTGACCGTGCTGGGCAGCGCCCGCGATCAGGAGATCATCGGCGACAATCTGCAAGTGGCGCTGCCGATCATCGCGCTGGGCTGCGAGGTGGCGAATGGCTCGGGCGTCGAATATTTCGGGCGCTATCTGGTGATGTTCGTCGGGCTGCGCACCTCCAAGGTGGCGCTCGGCGATACGCCGATCAACATCCGCCCGCATGGCGGCGGGCAGGGCTTCCCTTCGGGGCATACGGCGACGGCGGCCTTTGGCGCGGGCAGTCTGGTCAGCACCTGTCTGAAAAGCAATCCGGTGGCGCAGATGGCGGCGATTCTGGCCGCGGGCTTCACCGGCGCCAGCCGGATCGAGGCGCGGGCGCATGACATCTGGCAGGTGCTGGCGGGCGCGATCTGGGGGCTTTTGTGCAACTATGCCTTTCGCCGGGCGGGACCGGGGCGGCGTGCGGTCGGTGCGGGCCTGCGCGCGGCGCGCCGGGGATCGGGGCGCGCGGCGCGGCGTGTTGCGGGCTGGCTCGGGGCCGGGGTGGGCGCGCTGCGGCGCCGGCTCTCAGGCGGCTGAGGCGGTCTGCATCGGGCGTTCGCGCACCGGCAGGTGGACGATGGCCGAAAACGCGCCCACGCCCACGCCGACCCACCACACCAGCGTGTAATCGCCATAGATGTCGTACAGCTTGCCGCCCAGCCAGACGCCCAGAAAGGCGCCGATCTGGTGGCTGAGGAACACGAACCCATAGAGCGTGCCCATGTAGCGCAGCCCGTAGATATGCGCCACCAGCCCCGAGGTCAGCGGCACCGTCGCCAGCCACAGCGCCCCCATGACGAGCGAGAAGATCAGCACCGAGGTGGGCGTGATCGGCATCAGGATGAACACCGCCGCGGCGATGGTGCGCCCGGTATAGATGCCCGCCAGCAGGTATTTCTTGGACCAGCGCTTGCCCGCCCAGCCCGCATAGATCGAGCCCACGATATTGGCGAGCCCAATCACCGAAATCGCGATGGCCCCCAGCGCCGATTGCGTCTCGATGCCCAGGGCGGCCAGCATGCTGTCGGGCGGCACCGCGCCGCACATTTCGGTCACCATCGCGGGGAAGTGGGCGGTGATGAAGGCCAGCTGATAGCCGCAGCTGAAAAAGCCAAGGAAAATCAGCGTATAGGACGGGTCCTTGAAGGCACGGACCAGCACCGTGCCCATGCTTTCCTCCAGCTCGGCGCGGCTGGCCAGCCGCGGCGTGCGCAGCATCGGCAGCGCCAGAAGCGAGGCGAGGATGACGCCCGCGAAGATCAAGAACACCGTCTGCCACGGGAAAAGCCCCAGAAGCATCTCGGCCACCGGCGCACCAAAGACCTGCCCGGCCGAGCCCGCCGCGGTGGCGATGCCAAGCGCAAGGCTGCGGTTCTCATCGCTCGCGGCGCGGCCGACCACGGCGAGGATCACGCCAAAGCCGGTGCCCGCGATGCCAAAGCCCACGAGGATCTCCAGCAGGTCATGTTGCCAGGGCTGTGTCGCCAGTGACGAGAGCACCAGCCCCGCGGCATACATCAGGGCGCCGACGATGATCGCGCGGCGGTCGCCGAAGCGTTCGGCCAGCGCGCCGAAGATCGGCTGGCCGATGCCCCAGGCCAGGTTCTGGATCGCGATCGCAAGGCTGAATTCCGCCCGCGGCCAGCCGAATTCGGTGGCAATCGGGATCTGGAACACGCCAAAGGACGCCCGCACCGAGAAGCTGAGCATCAGGATCAGGGCGCCCCCGATCAGGACGGGGGTGATCAGTTTCGACTGGCTCATGGCGGTTCTCCCTTCGCGCGAGGGATCAGGATTGCGGCGCAGGCGGCGCGCGTCAATCATGCGATTGTGCGGGAAACAAGATCGCAGTGGGGGCGCTGCCCCCGAGGCCCGTGCGGGCCTCTCCCCCGGGATATTTGGGCACAGGTGATGGGATCAGCCGGGGCCAAGATGGCGGGCGGCGGCGCGTCCGGCATGGCGTCCGGTGGCAAGGCAGGCGGTCAGTAGATAACCGCCGGTCGGCGCCTCCCAGTCGAGCATCTCGCCCGCGGCGAAGGTGCCGGGCAGGGCGGTCAGCTCGAGCGCGTCGGTCAGCGCGGCGCGGGTCACGCCGCCCGCGCTGGAGATCGCCTCAGCGAGCGGGCGGGGTCCGGCGTGGCGCACCGGCAGCGCCTTGATCCGCCGCGCCAGCGCCAGCGGGTCGGCGGGCAGCGGGCGGCCCCATTCATTCAGCAGTGCGAGTTTCAGCGGATCGAGCCGCAGCGCCTTGCGTAGCCGGTTCGACAGGCTCTCGCGCGCGGGCAGGCGGGCGAGGCGATGGGCGATCTCCTCGGGCCCGAGGTCGGGCATCAGGTCGACGGCGAGGGGCGCGCCGTCGCGCACGGCGGCGGCGATCGCATAGACCCCGCCGCCCTCGATGCCGCGCGCAGAGAGGACGAATTCGCCGCGGCTGATTTCTGTGCCCGCGACCAGCGTCGCGCCCTTGACCGGCTGCCCGAGATACGGCGCCATATGCGGCGACCAGTCGATGATCAGCCCCATGTTCGCGGGCCGGAACGGCGCGATCTCGACGCCCTGCGCGGCAAGCCACGGCACCCAGGCGGCATCCGATCCAAGCCGTGGCCAGCTCGCGCCGCCGAGCGCGAGGACGGTGGTTTGCGCGGTGATCCGGGCCGGGCCTTGGGGGGTGTCGAAGGCAAGCGCCGCGCCCTCGTAACCGGTCCAGCGCCAGCGGGTGCGCAGCTCGACCCCCATGCCGCCAAGCCGCGCGATCCAGGCGCGCAGCATCGGCGAGGCTTTCATGCCGGTTGGAAAGACCCGGCCGGTGGAGCCGGTGAAAAGCTCGATGCCAAGGCCGCGGGCGAAGTCCTTGACCTGATCGGGGCCGAAGCCGCGCACGATCTCGGCGATCCAACCGGCGCTGTAGTGATCGACAAAGCCGGCCTGATCGCGGGTCAGGTTCAGCCCCGATTTTCCGGCCATCAGGAATTTGCGCGCAAGCGTGGGTTTCGCCTCGACCACCACGACCCGATGCCCCGCGCGGGCCAATTCCTCGGCGGCCATCAGCCCGGCCGGGCCGCCGCCGATCACCAGCGCGGGCATGGTCTCGGGGATCACCGCCGCCCCATCATGGCGAGCCGCATCAGCGCGCGTTCCATCACCGCCATCTGCGGCGCGCGGCTGGCCGAGCGCAGCGTCAGGTCGGTATCGAGCAAGAGCTTCAGCGCCTCTTCCAGCCGGAACATGCCCCAATGCTGGGCCTGACGCTGCATCTTGTCGCGCCGCGGCCCGAAGACCGGCGGGCGCATCCGTTGCAGCCCGGCGCCCGGGCCACCCGGATCCGAGGCTGCGAAATGCAGCGCACGGAAATGGCGCAGCGTGGCAATCGCCAGCGAGACCGGCAGCACGCCTTGCCCCTCGAGGCGGCGCATCGTGGGGCCGAGCTCATTGGCGCGCCCCTCGGCGACGATGTCGAGCACCTCGTCGACCTCGGCCTCGATCGTGGCAGGCGCACAGGCGGCAACCTCGGCGGGGGCGAGCGGCGTCGGATCGCCATATTTATAAAGCGCGATCTTTTCGACCGTCTGGCGGAAATCGCCCGGATCGAGCACACGGCCGAGCGTCAGCAGATCGGTCATCGCCTCGGGGCCGATCTGGTGCAGCCCCGCGCGTTTCAGCGTATCCTCGATTTCCTCGCGGCTCGGAGGATCGTCATAGATACCAATGGCATAGGCGTTGGAATGCCCCTCGAACACCTTGCGCAGCGCCGATTTTGCGGTGAGCGATCCGGCGGTCACCACGATCTGGGCATCGCCCTCGCGCCAGTCCGCGACCGCCGCGGCGATCACCGGGGCAAGCGTGTCGGTGGCATCCTCGACGAAAGCCACGCGCGGCCCGGGGAAAAAGCCGACCGCCTTCACCGCATCCAGAAGCGCCGCGCCATCCTTGCGCAGATCGGCGGCCGGAATGCGGGTCAGGCGCATCTCGGCCTCGCCCTCGGGGCCGACCATCGCGGCGATCACCTCCTGACGGCGCAGCGCAACCCGCATCGCATCGGTGCCGAAGATCAAGAGCCCCGTGCGCCCGGGCTCGGGGCGCGCGAAATAGCGCGTGGCGGCGGCGCCGGTCAGCTTCATGACCGGCGCCCCTTCGGTTCTGGCTTAGATGACCACATTGACGATGCGCCCCGGCACGACGATCAGCTTCTTCGGCTGACCCCCGGCCAGCGCCTTGATCACAGCTTCATCCGCCAGCACCAGCTTTTCAACCTCTGCCGCGGGCATGTCCTTGGGCACGGTCACCTCGCCGCGGCGCTTGCCGTTGATCTGAATCGGCAGGGTCACGCTGTCTTCGACCAGCAGCGCCGGATCGGCCTTGGGCCAGGGCGCGGTGACAACGAAGCCTTCGCCGCCCAGAAGCGCCCAGATATCCTCGGCCAGATGCGGCACCATCGGCCCCATCAGCTGCGCCATCAGCTTCATCGCCTCGCGCTTCACCGGGTTCGAGGCGCCCGATTTCGACAGGGTATTGGTCAGCGCATAGAGCGCGGCGACCGCCTTGTTGAAGGTGAAGCCCTCGATGGATTTCGTGATTTCATCCACGGTCTTGTGCGTCGCACGCAGGAGCGCCTGATCCTCGGCGCCGCCCTCACCGCCCGCGCCTTCGGCGATCTCGTTGGCGATCCGCCAGACGCGGGCGAGGAATTTCGAGGTCGCCTCGGCGCCCGCCGCGGTCCATTCCACGTCGCGCTCGGGCGGGCTGTCGGACATCACGAAGAACCGCGCGGTATCGGCGCCGAAGGAAGCGATGATATTCATCGGATCGACGACGTTCTTTTTCGATTTCGACATCTTCGCCGAGGGGATGATCTCGAGCGTCTCGCCGGTGGCCTTCACCACACCCGCCTCGCGGTCGACATCCTCGGGCAGGTGATAGACCGGACGGCCTGCGCCGTCCCGGGTCATGTAGATTTCGTGCGTGACCATGCCTTGGGTGAAGAGCGCGTCAAACGGCTCGATCGCTTTCGCGGGCAGATGGCCGGTCGCATGCATCGCCCGGGCGAAGAACCGCGAATAGAGCAGGTGCAGAATCGCATGCTCGATGCCGCCGATATATTGATCGACGTTCATCCAATATTCGGCATCCTCGGCCACGGTCGGCGTCGCGGCCTGCGGCGCGGTGAAGCGCGCGTAATACCACGACGAATCGACAAAGGTATCCATCGTGTCGGTTTCGCGCTTGGCGGGTGCGCCACAGTTCGGGCAGGCGCAGTCGCGCCAGGTCGGGTGGCGGTCCAGCGGGTTGCCCGGCTTGTCGAAGGTCACATCATCGGGCAGGCGAACCGGCAGGTTCTCTTTCTTCTCGGGCACCACGCCGCAGGCGGCGCAATGCACCACCGGAATCGGGCAGCCCCAATAGCGCTGGCGCGACAGGCCCCAGTCGCGCAGGCGGTAATTGGTGACGCCGCGGCCGATTCCATTCGCCTCGCAGAAGGCAATCGCGGCGGCGATCGCCTCTTCGCCGGTCTGCAGGGGCTCGCCCGCATAGCCGCGGATATAGCGCACGCGCTCGGATTTCAGCGGGACGTATTCCTCGGTCGGGACCAGATCGGCCTCGGCCGTCTCGTCCGCCTCGGGGCAGAAGACGGAATGGATCGGCAGGCCGTATTTCGTCGCGAATTCAAAATCGCGCGCATCATGCGCCGGGCAGCCGAAGATCGCCCCGGTGCCGTAATCCATCAGGATGAAGTTCGCGATATAGACTGGCAGCTCCCACGCCTCATCCAGCGGATGACGCACCCGCAGCCCGGTGTCGCGGCCGAGCTTCTCGGCGGTCTCGATCGCCTCTTCGGTGGTGCCCCCCTTGCGGCATTCCGCGATGAAGGCGGCCATCTCGGGGTCGTGGCGCTCCAGATACTTTGCCAGCGGATGGTCAGGCGAAATGCCGACGAAGCTTGCGCCCATCAGCGTGTCGGGCCGCGTGGTATAGCATTCGATCCGGTCGAATCCCTCGGGCGGGTTCACCATGCCAAAGGCGAATTGCAGGCCCCGCGACTGCCCGATCCAGTTCGCCTGCATCAGGCGCACCTTCTCCGGCCAGTCTTTCAGCCCGTCGAGCGCCTCGAGCAGTTCACCCGCGAAATCCGAGATGCGGAAGAACCACTGGGTCAGCTCCTTGCGCTCGACCTGCGCGCCCGAGCGCCAGCCGCGCCCGTCGATCACCTGCTCGTTGGCCAGCACGGTCATATCGACCGGGTCCCAGTTCACCACCGCATTCTTGCGATAGACCAGACCCGCCTCCAGCATGTCGATGAACATCGCCTGCTGCTGGCCATAATATTCGGGGTCGCAGGTCGCGAATTCGCGCGACCAGTCGATCGACAGGCCGAGCGGTTTCATCTGGCCCCGCATGTCGGCGATATTGCCATAGGTCCAGTCCTTGGGATGGCCGCCACGCTCCATCGCCGCGTTCTCGGCGGGCATCCCGAAGGCGTCCCAACCCATCGGATGCAGCACCGAATAGCCCTGCGCCATGCGGTAGCGCGCAACCACATCGCCCATCGTATAGTTGCGCACATGGCCCATATGGATGCGCCCCGACGGATAGGGGAACATCTCGAGCACGTAATATTTCGGCCGGTTCGGGTCGCGCTTGGCGGTGAAGACGCCGGCCTCTTCCCAGGCGGCTTGCCATTTCTGTTCGGTCTGGCTCGGCTCGTAGCGCGACATTTCGGCCCCTCATGCGGAATTCTGCGAGGGGTGTGCTACACCGCCCGGCCCCTCAAGGTCCAGAGATCAGCCCCTCAACAGTGCCAAAATATCCCCGCCGGAGGCATCCCCGGCCCGGCCCGCGCGCGCCGTGCGCCGGGATCAGAGCTTCGAATCGCGCACCCGCAGCTGGCGGGCCCGGGTCAGGATCGCATCCTCGACCGCACGCACGGTTTCGGGCGAGACCGCGCCGCCGCGGCTGTCGAGCGCGACCTTGAGGCTGCGCGCATCCAGCGCCGGGTCCGAGACATAAACCGTCGCCTTGTAGGCGCGGCCGCCGCCGGGCGGGGTGCCATAGCCGGTGACGATGACGCCGGTGAACGGATCGACCGACTGGATCGGCAGGAAGTTCAGCACCTCGAGCGAGGCCTGCCAGAGGTATTTGTTGACCTCGACCGTGATATTCGGATCAGAGGCGTTTTCGAACAGGCTCCAGATCGTCTGGCCCCGATCCCGCTCCTCGCGGGCCGCTGCGGCCGCCGCCTGTTTGCCTTCGGGATCGCCGAGCAATTTGCCGAGCTTGCTGTTGGCGCAGCCCGCCACGAGCGCCATCGTGCCGCAGATCGCGCAAAGGCGCAGGAACGTTCGGATCGTCATAGGGTGCTGCTCCCGTCAGGCTCTCGGTTTTGCCTTTTCCCGTCTCTAGCCCAAGGCCCCGGGGGCGACAAGGTTTTTCCCATCACCTGACC
>JACXUS010000004.1 GCA_014763785.1 Sphingomonadales bacterium
GATCGATTTCACGTCGCAGAATTCCTCGATGCCCCAGCGCCCGCCCTCGCGCGCGCGCCCCGAGGCCTTGACCCCGCCGAAGGGCGCCCCGGCGCCGCGGCTCTGGCCATTGGCAACGACCATCCCCGCGTCCAGCGCCCGCAACAACCGGTTGATCCGCGCCGGATCCTGCGTCTGCACATAGTTGGTCAGGCCATAGGGCGTGTCATTGGCAATCGCGAGCGCCTCTTCCTCGGTGTCGAAGGGCATGATCGACAGCACCGGCCCGAAGATTTCCTCGCGCATGATCGTCATGTTCGGCGTGCAATCGGCGAAGATCGTCGGGCGCACATAATAGCCCTTGTTCAGCCCCTCGGGGCGACCGAGGCCCCCGGCGATCAGCCGCGCGCCTTCCTTGATGCCGGTTTCGATCAGGCCTTGGATCTTTTCGAACTGGCTCTTGTTGATCACCGGGCCGAGGTGTTTTCCCGGCTCGCGCGGGTTGCCGGTTTCTGTCTCGGCGGCGGTCTGCGCGGCGATTTCCAGCGCGGTTTCGTAATAGCTGCGCTCGACCAGCATGCGGCTGGGCGCGTTGCAGGATTGCCCGGTGTTCTCGAACATGTGACGCACGCCGCGCTGCACGGCCTTCGCGTCGCAATCGGCAAAGACGAGGTTGGCGCCCTTGCCGCCCAGCTCCAGCACCACGCGCTTCAGCGTCTCGGCCGCGGCCTTGGTGATCGCGCGCCCCGCCCGGGTCGAGCCGGTGAAGCTGATCATCGCGATATCGGGATGGGTCGAGAGCTGCGTGCCAACCCCCATGCCATCGCCGTTCACGAGGTTGAAGACCCCCGCGGGCACGCCCGCTTCATGCACGAATTCGGCAAAGAGCATCGAGCTGAGCGGCGCCTCTTCCGAGGGTTTCAGAACCATCGTGCAACCCGCGATCAGCGCCGGGATGACCTTGAGCGTGACCTGATTCATCGGCCAGTTCCACGGCGTGATGAGCCCCACGACGCCCACCGCCTCATAGGCGATCATCGCGCCGGGGGTGCCGTCACCCAGCGGGTGCACCCATTCGAAGTCCTTGGCGGCCTTGATGAAATTCTCGATATGCCAGGTGCCCGCCCCGGCCTGATCCGACCGCGCGAAGTCGATCGGCGCGCCCATTTCAAGGCTCATCGCCTGCGCCATTTCCTCGTAGCGGGCCTTGTAGATTTCGAGGATCTTCTCGACATAGCCCAGCCGCACCGCCGGATCGGTCGCGCGCCATGCCGGCAGGGCTGCCTTGGCCGCGGCCACGGCAGCTTCGGTATCGGCCTCGGCGCCGAGCGAGATCACCGCGCAGGGCTCTTCGGTCGAGGGGTCGATCACCTCATAGGGCCGCGCGCCCGCCGAGGCCGCCCCCCACTGACCACCGATATAGAATTCGCGCTTCTCGAGCATGAGGAACCTCCTGTTTGCGCACAGCCTGTCACCGAGGCCGTCGAAGCGCAACGGGGTGGGAGGATTTTCCAAGACCTTCCCCCGGGGTGCATGTTTCGCCGCATTCCGGTCGTCAGGACCGCCCCGCGCCGAAGATCCTTTACCCGCACCGCGATGCGGGGCGAACCAACTCCCCGCTTCCCAAAACCCCTGTTTTCCTGTATGCGCCGGGCATCTGCGACGTGAGGCCGTGCCCCGGGCCACATGCAAAGGATAGGGGCGGCGGCAATGGGGCCGCCACGCAAACGGGAGACCGGAGGGTCCGGAATGCTCCCAGACAGGATACGCTGAATGTTCAACGTTACGAAAAAATCGATCCAGTGGGGCGAAGAGACGCTCACGCTGGAAACCGGCAAGGTCGCCCGTCAGGCCGACGGCTCGGTCATCGCCACGCTGGGCGAGACCTCGGTCATGGCCAACGTGACCTTCGCGAAGGAAGCGAAGCCGGGGCAGGATTTCTTCCCGCTCACCGTCCATTATCAGGAAAAATACTACGCCGCCGGCAAGATCCCGGGCGGCTTCTTCAAGCGTGAAGCGCGTCCCTCGGAGAAGGAAACGCTGGTTTCGCGCCTGATCGACCGTCCCTGCCGTCCGTTGTTCGTGCCGGGCTTCAAGAACGAAGTTCTGGTCATGGCGACCGTTCTGTCGTGCGATCTGGTCAACGATCCCGATATCGTCGCGATGATCGCCGCTTCGGCCGCGCTGACGATCTCGGGCGTGCCCTTCATGGGTCCGATCGGTGCGGCGCGCGTCGGCTTCGTCGATGGTCAGTATGTGCTGAACCCGGCGATGGACGACATGACCAAGCTGCGCGACAACCCCGAGCAGCGGCTCGATCTGGTCGTCGCGGGCACCAAAGACGCCGTGATGATGGTCGAATCCGAGGCCTATGAGCTGACCGAGGAAGAGATGCTCGGCGCGGTGGTCTTCGGCCACCAGCAGATGCAGCCGGTCATCGACCTGATCATCGATCTGGCGGAATCGGCGGCGAAAGAGCCCTTCAACTTTGCTCCGCCGGATTATTCGGCGCTCTATGAGGCGGTGAAAGCCGCGGGCGAGGCCGAGATGCGGGCCGCTTTCGCGCTGAAAGACAAGCAAGAGCGCACCAACGCCATTTCGGCGGCGGTCGATCTGATCAAGTCGAAACTGACCGAAGAGCAGCTGGCCGATGCCAACCTCGGCTCGGCGATCAAGAAGCTGGAATCGGGCATCCTGCGCGGCGACATCATCAACGGTGGCGCCCGCATCGACGGCCGCGACACCAAGACCGTGCGCCCGATCGTGGCCGAAGTGGGCCTGCTGCCGCGGACCCACGGCTCGGCGCTGTTCACCCGCGGGGAAACCCAAGGGTTGGTGGTCACCACGCTCGGCACGGGCGACGATGAACAGATCATCGACGCGCTGAACGGCAATTACCGCTCGAACTTCCTGCTGCACTACAACTTCCCGCCCTATTCGGTCGGCGAAGTGGGTCGCGTGGGCTCGCCCGGCCGTCGTGAGATCGGCCACGGCAAGCTGGCGTGGCGCGCGCTGCAGGCGGTTCTGCCGGCTGCGACCGACTTCCCCTACACGATCCGCGTCGTGTCGGAGATCACCGAATCGAACGGCTCGTCCTCGATGGCGTCGGTCTGCGGTGGGTCGCTCTCGATGATGGATGCGGGCGTGCCGCTGAAGGCGCCGGTCGCCGGTGTGGCGATGGGCCTGATCCTAGAAGACGATGGCCGCTGGGCGGTGCTGACCGATATCCTCGGCGACGAGGATCACCTCGGCGACATGGACTTCAAGGTTGCGGGTACCGAAGCCGGGATCACCTCGCTGCAGATGGACATCAAGGTTGCGGGCATCACGCCGGCGATCATGGAGCAGGCTCTCGCTCAGGCGAAAGACGGCCGGTTGCACATCCTGGGCGAGATGTCGAAAGCGCTGAGCGCCGGGCGTCAGGAATTCTCGGCGCATGCGCCGCGGATCGAGACGATGCAGATCCCGACCGACAAGATCCGTGAAGTGATCGGTTCGGGCGGCAAGGTGATCCGCGAGATCGTCGAGCTGTCGGGCGCCAAGGTCGACATCAACGACGACGGGATCATCAAGATCGCTTCGGCCAATGGCGATGCCATCAAGAAGGCCTATGACATGATCTATTCGATCGTGGCTGAGCCGGAAGAGGGCAAGGTCTACCGCGGCAAGGTCGTGAAGCTCGTCGATTTCGGCGCCTTCGTGAACTTCTTCGGCAAGCGTGACGGGCTGGTGCATGTCAGCCAGATCGCGGGCAAGCGGCTGAACCATCCGAACGAGGCACTGACTGAGGGTCAGGAAGTCTGGGTGAAGCTGCTGGGCTTCGATGACCGCGGCAAGGTCCGTCTGGGCATGAAGATGGTCGATCAGGAGACCGGCGAAGAGCTGGCCGCCGAGAAGAAAGAGGAAAAGGTCGAGGAGTGATCCGCGACCCCGCTTTCGGGAAAACGAAAGGCCCCGGGGAAACCCGGGGCCTTTTGCTGTTCGGGGGCCTGTCAGGCGCCGTAGACGGAGCGCCAGGCCAAGGCAGGAATGTCACCCCGCGCGATGCCCAGATCGGCAAGATCGCGGTTTGAGGTGCCCTCGAGTTCGGCAAGGGTGCGGCGGTATTTGGCCCGGCGGGCGCGGCGTTCGCGGGTTTCGGAGGCGAAACGGGCCAGCGCGCTGGCGCTGCGGCTGGACAGGACGGAAAGCGTATGGGTCATGTGAACCTCTGGGTATGCCGGGCGGATCCCGGTGCTGTGTTAGTCTTTCGGTAGCGCTAACATGGCGATCCGGGCGGGCCGGAACAATGGGCGCTTCGGACTTCCCGACTTGCACGGGCTGCATGGCTCGCACAGCAAAACGGCCCCCGTGGGGGCCGTTTCGGGTGGGCTTGGCGGGGTTCCGCCCGATCAGCTCGGCGCCTTGACGGTGCGCAGATAGGGCAGCTTCACGTCGACCTCGCCGAAGCGGGCCTTGGCATCCTCGGTCGAAACCGACAGGGCGACGATCACATCCTGACCCGGCACCCAGTTGGCGGGGGTGGCGAAGGGCACGCCGTCGGTCGCCTGCACCGCATCCAGCGCGCGCAGGATCTCGGCGAAGTTGCGGCCCACCGACATCGGATAGATCATCATCAGGCGGATCTTCTTGTCGGGGCCCACGATGAAGACAGTGCGCACGGTGGCCGAATCCGCCGGGGTGCGGCCATCGGGCAGATAGGCATCGGCGGGCAGCATGTCATAGGCCTTCGACACGGCCAGCGAGGTGTCGTCGATGATCGGGAAATTCGCGGGCGAACCGGCGAATTTCTCGATATCGGCCTTCCATTTCAGATGCTCTTCGACGCTGTCGACCGACACGCCGATGACCTTGGTGTTGCGCTTCTCCCATTCAGCGGCGAGCTGGGCCACGGCGCCGAATTCGGTGGTGCAGACCGGCGTGAAATCCTTGGGATGCGAGAACAGGATCGCATAGCCGTCGCCGATGAACTCGTGGAACTTGATCGTGCCGGCGGTCGAATCGGCGGTGAAATCGGGGGCGATATCGTTGATGCGCAGAGCCATCTTGGTCTCCTGGTTGCTGTGTCCGGGCGAAACCTAGGGCATCGGGCGGCAAGTTTCATCCCCTCAAACGAAATTCCCTGCGACTCTGCCGCCGACGCAAAGGAAAACGCCCGCCGC
Organism: Sphingomonadales bacterium; assembly: GCA_014763785.1. GTDB lineage: Bacteria > Pseudomonadota > Alphaproteobacteria > Rhodobacterales > Rhodobacteraceae > Rhodobacter. The sequence goes on from JACXUS010000004.1 coordinate 5,142, forward strand.
TTGCGCGACGGGCGTCGATGTCCGAGGTTCGGATCAGATCAGCGGCGCAGGCCGAGACGCTGGATCAGCGTGGCATAGCGCTGCTCGTCTTTCTTCTTGAGATAGTCCAGCAGCTTGCGGCGCTGAGCCACCATCATCAGAAGGCCACGACGCGAGTGGTTGTCCTTCTTGTGCTGTTTGAAGTGCTCGGTCAGCGTCGCGATGCGCGAGCTGAGGATCGCAACCTGAACTTCGGGCGAACCGGTGTCGCCTTCCTTGGTCGCGTATTCCTTGACGAGGCGGTTCTTCTCTTCAACGGTGATCGACATCGGGTTCTCCTGTGTAAAGGGTGATGGCGCAAGCCGGGATGTCGTCCAGCAGGGCCCGTGGAGGTACCGCCGCGGTCAGGTGACCGGGTGCGGATGCGCGCGGATAGCGGGATTCGGCGTCCCGATCAAGGGAAAAGCCGCACCCCCGCAGACCGGGCGTCAGAGATAAGCGAATTCGGCGGGCGTCACCAGCAGGATATCCTTGGCCTGCAGATCGTCCGCATCCAGAACCTCGGCCAGTTTCACCCCGTTCAGCACGACCCAGACCGCGCCTTCGGTCCGCTCGGAGGGCTCCAGCGTCAGCTCGGGATCGAAGGCCGCATCGGGGTCATAGACGACCGCGATCTGGTCAGAGCTGGCATCGTAGTCGGCGATGGTCGCGGGCTCTTCGGGGTCAATCCATTCCCCCAGCGCGAAGAGATCCCCCCCCTCGCCGCCCGAAGCCCAGTCTCCAGTACCGGTCATCAAGGTATCTGCCCCCTCGCCGCCATTGAGATAGTCCTTGCCGTCGATATCACTGTTTCCGGTTTCCCCATCCGGCACAAGTCCGACGAGCAGATCATCGCCCTTGCCGCCGAAAAGCTCATCCATTCCCAGCCCACCGCTCAAGCTATCGGCGCCATCATCGCCCATCAGGGTGTCATTGCCGTCGCCCCCGTCCAGACTGTCGTCACCGGCGCCGCCCGACAGGGAATCATCGCCCGCATCGCCGGACAGCGTGTCATCGCCCATGCAGCCCGCCAGCGTGTCATCGCCCGCGCCGCCGGAGAGGGAATCCGCGTCATCATCGCCACTCAGATGATCATCCGCCTCGCCGCCCGCCAGCGTGTCGCATCCGGCGCCTCCCAGCAGGATATCGTCGCCCGCGCCCCCCGCGATCGTATCGGCGCCCTCATAGCCGTTGATCTGATCGTCGCCCGCGCCGCCCTCGATCACATCGTCATCGAGCGCACCCCAAAGGATATCATCCCCCTCGGTGGCAGGCCCGGAGTCGCCACGCTCGCCGGGCTCGACCCCCGCGGAGGTCGTGGTGCCGCTGTCTGAGGGGCCCGCGCCGCCCGTGTCAGCGTCGCCCATGTCAGCAATGTCTGTCTGGGCGGGATCGGTCAGCTCGCTTCCGGTGTCATCCGGTGCGGCCCCTTCCGGGGCGCCCGCGGCATCGTCCTGCGGCGTCTGCCCGTCAGGTTCCTGCGCGAGGTCCTCAGAGATCACCGGACCGGTCACCGCCGCATCATCGGTGGCGCCCGCGGGCTCATCATTCAGGGACTCAAGGAGGTCAGGGGTCCCGGCGGCGACATCACCCGTCACCTCGCCCGCATTGGCATTCTCGCTGCCGTCCTCCAGATCCTCTTCGGTCGAAGGCATCATTCCGACCGCTGTCCCCGCAAGAAGCAGGCTCAACAACCCCGAAAGAAAAAACATCGTCAGTCCCCATTCACCTGAGGGAACAATAGCAGAAAATCCCTCTGCTATCTTAGCGCCTTTGTGACGAAATACCTACAAATTTAATCAATCGCGGCGAACCGGCGCAGGCGTTGCGGGGTTCCAAATCTCGGGCTGATGGGCATAGCCGATGTAAAGCGGGTGCTTGGGGGCGCCGTCCTTGGTCAGCCCCAGATGGTGCAGAGCGCGGCCGCTGGCCCGCAGCAGCGCCTCGACCGTCACGCCGCGGCCCAGATGCGCGCCATGTGCGCCCCAGGCACAGATGACGCGATCCCCCGCCCCTCCGGCCCAGTCGAGGCTGTGCAGGATCGCCGCATCGTTCTCCGGCCCGACCGGATCGGCCTGCGCCCGCATCACCTTCGGATCGGTCGCGCGATAGGCAAAGATATTGGTCACGCGAAACGCGCCAAAGCCCAGCGTGCGCGCCCGCCGCTCGCAGCGCTCGACGGTCGGGTCGTTCTGGAATTCGGTCGCGGTCGAGGGGTTGAGCATGATGAACAGCGCCCGCGGCCCGGTCGGGTCCCAGGTGCGCGTCAGCAGGTAACGATAGCCCTCGCAATCGGAATAGACGGCCGTCGAGGCGGCATCGCCCTTCTGATGATGGCGCTCGATCATGCGCCATCCGAGAGGTTGAAGACCCGGCTCGGGTGCAATTCACCGCCCATGTAGCGGCCAACGGCGACGGGGCGGCCATTGTGGCTGGCCCAGGCCTCGGTGCCGAATTCGGCGTGGCCGATCACCTGCCCGGGGCTGCCATGCGCCAGCCGCACCGCGCCTTCGAGCGTCGCACGCAGCTCGGGCAGATCGGCGAGACCCATTTCGAGCGGGCGCAGCCGCGCCTCGAGCTCGGGGGTGCGGACGATCTGGTCGATCTCGTCCAGCGAGATGCCGTCCTCGGCCTGAAACGGCCCCGACCAGGTGCGCCGCAGCCAGAGCACATGGCCAAAGCACCCGAGCGCCGCGCCCAGATCGCGGGCAATCGCGCGCACATAGCCGCCCTTGCCGCAGACCATTTCCAGCTCGACCGTATCGGCATCGGGGCGGCCGGTCATCACGAGGCTCTCGACATAGAGCGGGCGCGCGGCCAGCTCCATCTCCTCGCCCGCGCGCGCCAGATCATAGGCGCGCTCGCCCTCGACCTTGACGGCCGAGAACTGCGGCGGCACCTGCAGGATATCGCCGACGAAGGGCCGCAGCGCGGCGCGGATCTGATCATCGGTGGGGCGCGCGTCACGGGTTGCGATCACCGCGCCCTCGGCATCGTCGGTCGTGGTCGAGGCCCCCAGACGCACCTGAAAACGATAGCATTTCAGCGCCTCGGTCAGATAGCTGACGGTCTTCGTGGCCTCGCCCAGCGCAATCGCCAGAACCCCGGTCGCCGCCGGGTCGAGCGTGCCCGCATGCCCCGCCTTCTTGGCGTCGAGCGCCCAGCGCACCTTGCCGACGACGGCGGTCGAGGTCACGCCCGCGGGCTTGTCCACGATCAGCCAACCGGAAATGTCGCGTCCCTTCTTGCGGGCCATGCTGCCTCCTGAATTGCAGGGATGCGGGCTAGCAAAGCCCCGCGCCCGGGTCAATCGCCGCGGTCAGTCGCGCGCCACGACGCCGACGATCGGCCCCATCGGCACGCCCAGATCGACCCGCCCCATCCCCGGCACGATCAACCGAGAGATCGAGCCATCGAGATAAAGCGCATTCGGCGCGCCCAGCGCGTCACGAAAGAGCCGCGCGAAGCGGTGGAAGGTCACCGGCGCATCGGAGATGACGAACCACGCGGTCTGGCCATCCGCCGAGACGCCGACCCCGTTGCGGATATGCCGGCTGTCGCTGTCGGGCAGGAAACGAGGGTGCAAAGCGCCGCCGATCACCAGCATCGGACCGGATTGCGTGGCATAGCGGCAGGCGGGGTTCTCGGTCACATAGGCGGTGCTTTCGATCACCGAAAGCCGCCCCTCGGCCACGCAGAAAACCCCGTTCGGCACCATGCCGAAATTGCCCGGGCCCGCGCCTGTCACGATGCCGTGGCGCTCTTCGCCATGCTGGACATAGAGGCCAACGGGGTCACGCCCGGGCGCATACATGCCTGCATTCATTGCGAAAACGAGCTTTTCGCCGGGCGCCAGCGTGCCCAGAAGCCGCTCGGGCGTGCCGATCAGCGCGCCGGTCGTGTCCTTCAGCCACAGGCGGATATCCTCGCCCGCATGGGCCTCGCAAAGCGTGAAGGGCGTGCCCTCGAAGACCGTCTTGCGGCACTCGGCCGCCTGCCCCGCCGTTCCGGCAAGGATCAGGATCAGGCTAGCCCAGATCGTCTTCATCATCGTCACGATGCGCGATGTCGCGCTGCACCGTCTCGTCGGAAAACAGCCGCCGCGTCTCGTCGAGCCGGTCGAAGGTTTCATCCAGTCGGAAGCGCAGATCGGGCGCATATTTCAGCGTCATCTCGCGCGCGACCAGATGGCGCAGCTCGGCGGTGTTGCGGCGCAGCGCCTTGAGCATCACCTCGGCATCCTCGCCGCCCAAAGTGCCACCGAGCGGCGCCACGTAGATGGTTGCCACCTTGAGATCGGGCGAGCAGCGCACCTCGCCCACGGTCACATGCATCCGCCCCAGATCGGGGTCATGCACGTCGCCGCGGATCAGCACATCCGACAGGGTGCGCCGGATCAGCTCGCCCACGCGGAGCTGACGTTGCGAAGGGCCATCGCCCGAGGAAAAACGGTTCTTTGCCATGGCTCGCAGATAGTGCTTTGCCCGCGCCCGCGCAACCGGGCTTTGCGCTTGGGGCCCGCGCGCGCTAGAAAGCGCCGACCAAGAAGGAGCCGTATCATGAGCGATTTGCCGGGCATCGTCATCACCGGGGCCTCGGGCCGCATGGGCCGGATGCTCTGCGCCACCGTGGCGGCGTCGGACAAGGCGCGGCTTGTCGGCGTACTGGAGCGGACCGGGCATGAGTGGATCGGGCGCGATCTGGGCGAGTGTCTGGGTGGCGCGGCCAATGGCGTGACGGTGAGCGATGATCCGCTCGAGGCGTTTTCGCGCGCGCAGGCGGTGATCGACTTCACCGCGCCGGCGGCGACGCTCGCCTTCGCCAAGATCGCCGCGCAGGCCCGTGCGGTGCATGTGATCGGCACGACCGGGTTCGAGCCCGAGCAGATCGCCGCGCTGGAACCCGCGTCGCGGCATGCGGTGCAGATCCGGGCAGGCAACATGAGCCTTGGGGTCAACCTGCTGACATTGCTTACGAAAAAAGTATCTGAGGCGCTGGATATCGAATGGGATATCGAGGTGGTCGAGGCGCATCACAACCGCAAGGTGGATGCCCCCTCGGGCACCGCGCTGATGCTGGGTCAGGCGGCCGCGGACGGGCGCGGGATCACGCTCGCGGAGAACCGCGAGTCCGGGCGCGACGGCATTACCGGCGCGCGCCAGCCCGGCGCGATCGGTTTTTCGGCGATCCGCGGCGGCGATATCGTGGGCGAGCATGACGTGATCTTCGCCACCGCGGGCGAGCGCATCGTGCTGCGCCACATCGCGACCGACCGCGCGATCTTTGCCCGCGGCGCGCTCAAGGCGGCGCTCTGGGGGCAGGATCGCAAGCCCGGCCAATATGACATGATCGACGTTCTGGGCCTGTGATCCGGGACCTCGCTAACCGGATGTAAAGGATCGGGACCTAGCTTCGCGACAGGCAGAATGCTGTTTCGGGGGCGAATCCCATGTCGATTGCACGACAGATCCTTGTTTTTATGGTGCTTGGGCTGGCTGCGATTCTGCGGCCGGGCGCTGGATTCGCGTCGCAGGACCTGCCCGCGCTGTGCGAAGGCGCGGCGGTCGAGGCCTCTCGACGCTCGGGCGTGCCGGTGTCCGTGCTCAAGGCGATCTCACTGACCGAGACCGGCAGGAAATCCGGTGGATCGTTCCGTCCCTGGCCCTGGACCGTCAACATGGAAGGCACTGGCCACTGGTTCGAGACGCTCGACGAGGCCCGCGCCTATGTCTTCAAGGAATTCAAGCGCGGCGCGCGCAGCTTCGATGTCGGCTGCTTCCAGATCAACTACAAATGGCACAATCAGGCGTTCTCCTCGATCGACCAGATGTTCGATCCGCTCTCGAATGCGATGTATGCGGCGAAGTTTCTGGGCGAGCTTTATGCCGAAACCGGCGACTGGACCGCCGCCGCGGGCGCCTATCATTCCCGCACCAAGGAATATGCCGACCGCTATTCGGCGCGCTTCGCCGATCTGCGCCAGCGCTTCGCCGCCGAGGATGGCCAGCCGCTGCCGCCGCCGCTGCAGACCGGCTCCGGTGACATTCCCGAGATCCCCGATATCGTCGCCATGCTGAACCCGGCCGAGGTCGAGGTCAAACCCCCGCGGGAAAACAATTATCCGCTGCTCAAGCGCGATGGCACGCCGAAAGGGTCGCTGGGCGGGGCCGCCGGCGCCAGCCTTTTTGCCGCCGCGCTGAACCGCGTTGAGGACACCTCTGCCACCGATCCCCAGACCGCCGCCCAGACCGAGGTCGAATGATGCCCAAGCTGACGCTCTCTCAGATCTTCCACCCGACGATCATGCTGTCGCTCGCGCTGATGGCGGTAATCGTAATGATGATCCTGCCGGTGCCCGCCTGGGTGCTGGATGTTGGCCTTGCCGCCTCTTTCGCGCTCGCCATCCTGATTTTCACCGTCACGCTTTTCATCGAACGGCCGCTGGATTTCTCGGCCTTCCCGACCGTGCTTCTGGCCTCGCTGATGCTGCGGCTGTCGCTGAACGTCTCCTCGACCAAGCTGATTATCGGTAACGGCCATACCGGCACGGGTGCTGCCGGCAAGGTGATCGAGGGCTTCGCGAATTTCATCATGGGCGGCTCGGTGATGATCGGCCTCGTGGTGTTCTGTGTGATCCTGATCGTGAACTTCATCGTGATCACCAAGGGCGCCGGCCGGATGGCCGAGGTCAGCGCGCGCTTCGCCCTTGATGCGATGCCCGGCAAACAGCTCGCCATCGACAGCGACATGAGCGCGGGCGCCATCGACCATGCCGAGGCCCGCGCCCGGCGCGAGCGCGAACAGGCCGAGACGACCTTCTTCGGCTCGCTCGACGGCGCGTCGAAATTCGTCAAGGGCGATGCCGTCGCTGGCCTGCTGATCACCCTGCTGAACCTGATCATGGGCCTGATCATCGGCACGCTGGTCCATGGCATGCCGATGGGGCGGGCGCTTGAAACCTATGCAATCCTGACCGTGGGGGACGGTCTGGTCAGCCAGATCCCCGCGGTGATCATCTCGATCGCCTCCGCGATCCTGCTGTCGCGCGGCGGGATGAAGGGCTCGGCCGATATGGACCTGTTCCGCCAGCTGGGGAAATACCCGCCGGCGCTGGCCACGGTCGGTGTGCTGATGGCGCTTTTCGCGCTGGTCCCGGGCCTGCCCTTCGTGCCCTTCATCGCCGGCGCGCTCGTTCTGGGCGGAGCCGCCTATCTGCTGCGGCAGGCCGAGCAGAAACGTCTCCGGCGCGAGGCGATGAAGATGCCCGCGCCCGCCGAGCCCGCGAAGAAGAAATCCATGGGCGACGTGCTTGATCTCGATGATATCCACGTCGAATTCTCGACCGATCTGGTGTCGATGGTGCTTGATCCGGCGACCGGCCTTGATGCGCGGATCACCAATATGCGCAAACATGTCGCGTCGAATTTCGGGTTGATCCTGCCCGAGATCCGCCTGACCGACGATGCGACGCTTGGGTCGGGGCAATACCGGATCCGCATTCAGGGCGTCGAACAGGCGCGCGACCGGCTGTTCCCCGATCGGGTTCTGGCGCTGATCGCCGACAACCGCGAATTCCTGCCCGCGGGCGAGGATGTGCGCGAGCCGGTCTATGGTGCGCCCGCGCGCTGGCTGCCCTCGGCGCAACAGGAGGAAGCGGCGCTCTCCGGCTCGACCGTCGTTGCCCCGACCGAGGTGCTGGCCACCCATCTTCTGGAGGTGATCAAGCGCAACTTCAGCCGGTTGATGACGCTGCGTGCGCTGCGCCGCCTGCTGGAGGAGACCTGCAACCTGTCCGATGCGACCCGTGCCGAGTCGAACCGCCGCGTGCTGGATGAGCTGGTGCCCGACAAGGTTCCGGTCGACCTGCTTCTGGCCGTGCTGCGCCTTTTGCTCGAGGAAAGGGTCTCGATCCGCAACCTTCTGCTGATCGTCGAGGCCATCGCCGAAGTGCGCAACCTGCAATCCCCCGAGACGATCTGCGAACATGTCCGGCAGCGCCTTGGCTTCCAGCTTGTTGCCGATTTTCGCCGCGATGACGGGACCTTGCCGCTCTTGCAGCTGTCGCCGGAATGGGAGGAAACCTTCACCGCCTATCAGATCGCGGGCGAGCGTGGTCAGACCGATGTCGCCCTGCCGCCGGACAAGTTCAACCGCCTGGCCTCGAACATCGCCGAAAAAATCGCCCGCGTCGGCGAGGCGGGTATCTTCCCCGCGGTGATCACCTCGACCCGGCGGCGGCGCTTCCTGCGCACTGTGCTGAGCGCCAAGGGCATCAGCGCGCCGGTCTTGAGTTACGAGGAAATCGGGCTTGATGCCCGCCCCTCGATGGTCGGAATGGTGCCCGCATGAGCGCGGCGCTGGCCGAACTTCTGGGCCTCTCGCAAGCCGCGCTGTTTGTTGGCTTCGTCACCTTCCTGCGCGTGGGCGCGGCGATGGCCCTGATCCCGGCCTTCGGCGAACAGGTGGTTCCTGCGCGGGTCCGCCTGGTCCTGGCGCTTGCCTTTACCGCCATTGTCGCCCCGGCAATCGGTGACCGGCTTGCCCCGCTGGCCGACCGCGCGGGGGGACTGCCGGTCTGGTTTCTCTCCGAGATCGGCATCGGCCTGCTGCTGGGCATGCTGCTGCGGATGTTCATCATGGCCCTGCAGATCGCCGGAATGATCGCGGCGCAAGCCGCCTCGCTGTCACAGCTGTTCGGGGGGACAGGCGGCGAACCGCAGCCCGCCGTGAGCAATCTGCTTGTCGCGGCGGGGCTGGCGGTCGCGGTGCATCTCGGGCTGCATATCAAGTTGGCACAGGTCCTGATCGGCTCCTATGCGGCGCTCCCCCCCGGCGCGTTTCCCGATGGGGCGCTGGTGCGCAGCTGGGGCCTGTCGGGCGTTGGACAGGCCTTTACCCTTGGTTTCTCGATCGCGGCGCCCTTCCTGATCGCGGGGCTGATCTACAACGTTGCCCTTGGCGCGATCAACCGCGCGATGCCTCAGCTGATGGTGGCCTTCGTCGGGGCGCCCGCGCTGACGGCCGGGGGGCTGGTTCTGTTCGCGCTGGCGTTGCCCGGGGGGCTTGCGCTGTGGCATGGCGCCTTTGACCAGTTTCTGGCCAATCCGTTCACGGTCATGCCATGAGCGAGACCGACGAGTCAGAAAAGGAATTCGAGGCCACAGCCCACAAGCTGGAAGAGGCCCGCAAGCGCGGCGACCTCGTCCGATCGTCGGAAATCACCGTTGCGGCGGCTTATATCGGCTTCCTGCTGACCGCGCTGGCCGTCGGGGGTGCCAGCCTCAAGGCCTTTGGCTCGCAGGCGATGATCCTGCTTGAGCAGGCCGACAGCCTGTCCCGCGCGATGTTGTCGGGCGGCAGCGCCACATCAGGTGCGGTCCTGGGGCGCATGGCCTTCGCCGTTGCGCCGTGGTTCGTGATCCCTGCGGGTTTGGTGCTGGCCTCGTTGATCGCGCAGCGCGCCATCGTCGTTGCGTCAGATAAAATTCAGTTCAAGGGCAACCGCATCAACCCGATCGCCAATGCAGCGCAGAAATTCGGACGCTCCGGATTGTTCGAATTCGCGAAAAGCTTCGTGAAACTGGTCGTGATCTCGATCCTGCTTGGCAAGTTCATCCTCGATCACTTCGATCAGATCATGCTGTCGCAGCGCTTGGGCGCACCGATGGCCGCGGCCGATCTGGGGCAGATGATCGTCGAGTTCGTGGTGCTTGTCGCGCTGATCGCCGCGGTGATCGGGGCGATCGACTACCTCTGGCAACGCGCCGAACATCTGCGCCGCAACCGGATGAGCCGCAAGGAACTGATGGATGAGATGAAACAGTCCGAGGGCGATCCGCATATGAAATCGCAGCGGCGTCAGCGTGCAGTCGAGATTGCGACCAGCCAGATGGTCGCCGATACGGCCAAGGCCGATGTCGTGATCGTCAACCCGACGCATTACGCGGTCGCCCTGCAATGGAAGCGCGAAAGCAAGCGTCCGCCTGTCTGCCTTGCGAAAGGTGTCGATGAAATTGCGGCGCGGATCCGTGAGGTCGCGATGGAACATGGCGTGCCGATCCATTCCGATCCGCCGACGGCGCGCGCGCTTTATGCGACGATCGAGATCGGGGACGAAATCCACCCCGATCACTACAAGCCCGTTGCAGCTGCGATCCGCTTTGCCGAGAAGATGCGGCAGAAGGCGAAGGCCCGAAAATGGTAAGCAATATCAAGAAACTCGCACAGCTGCGTGCGCTGGCACGGCTGCGTCAGGACATCGAGCTTGCCAAACTTGCGCGCCTCACCGCCGAGGATCAGAGGATCGCGGATCAGCAATCCGATCTACGCCGTGCGGCCCATGCCGTTCGCCACGAGGCCCCTCTGTCCGCGCTTGAGGCGCGCCTGCAGGACCGCTTCGGCGATTGGACCGAACGCCGACTGGACAGGCTGCAAGCCAACCGCAGCGCGTTGCAACCTGTCATCGCGGCGCAGAAGGATCAGGCGGCCCGCGCGGTTGGCCGCGAGGATGTCCTTGGCCGGCTGGGCGATCAACTCGCTCAGGATCTTCGTCTGACGCAGCATCGGCGGAGTTGAGGCATGCAAAAACCCCCGGCGCAAACCGGGGGTCGTCAGCCGTGTGTCTGCGGTTCAGGGGGTGTCCTGACGCACGATATCCGAAATCAGAACCCCCGACACATCATTGCCCAGGACCTGACGTGCGGCTTCAAGAAGCGTGCGGCGCAGTTCGTCAAGATTCGCAGTCTCGGTGAAGGCCCCCCGGAAGCCGCCGCTGTTGGCGTGATCGAAAAGCACCTGCAGCAACGAATCCCGCAGCTTGGGCTCAGAGGCATAGACCTTTTCCGTTCCGCCGATCTTCACCTCGAGGCTCAGCGACAAGATCACCAGCGAAGCCACCTGCCCCTGCTCGACCACCGGGATAACGAACTGGTTGTTGAGCTTGACATATTCTGCGGTGGCTTCGCCCTCGGCGGCTGGGGCCTCGCTGCCGTGTTCCGGCGCGGGCGCCACTTCGCCGCAGGGATTTTCGGCGAGACCCGCCTCGGGCGGGGGACGCAGGAAGTACCCGGCAGCCCCCCCACCGGCGAGTCCGATCAGTGCCAGAAGAATCGGGATCAGTTTGCCCATCATGGCCTCCCTCAGAACGGCAGAAGGATATCGGCGACCTGCTGGCCGATCCGAGGCTGCTGCACATCGGTGATCTGTCCGCGTCCGCCATAGGAAATACGCGCGCCCGCGATCTTGTCGTAGGTCACCTCATTTTGGCGGCTGACATCTTCGGGACGGACAAAACCGGTGATCACAAGTTCACGCACCTCGAAATTCACCCGCACCTCCTGGCTGCCCTGAATCCGCAGCACGCCGTTTGGCAACCGGTCGATTACCGTCGCCGCGACACGCAGGGTCAGTTTTTCGGTGCGCGCGACCGAGCCATTGCCCTGATAGGACGAACTCGAATTGGTCGAATAGGCATTGGCCATCGTCGCCCCACTGTTCGATCTGGCGTCGACCCGCTGGGGAATGCCGAACATGTCCGGGATCCCCATCGTATCCGAGCCCGCGCGCGTGCGGCCAGTGGTGTTGGAAATCTGCGCACTGTCGTTGATCTCGATAACCACAGTCATGATATCGCCGCGCTGCGCGGCGCGGCGGTCCCCGAGCAAGGACTGACGCGTCCCAGACCAGAGCGAGGCATCGCTTGCGGCGGGTTCGGTTTGCGTCACCGGCGGCATCGCGACGGTATTCATCGCGAAAAACTCGTTGCCCTCCTCGACCGGTGTGAAATCAGGGGCCTTGCCGACATCCTCCAGCCGCTGACAGGCGGCCAGCGCGAGCGCGGCGATCAGAAACGTGGCTTTGCGCATCGAAGGGGCTTTCATTGGTTGAGGACCACGGCCGAACCATCCGCCGCGATGGTGGCGTTCAGCGTCGTTTTCGAGGTCAGGTTCATGACGCGGATCGTGTCACCGACGCCGGCACGCTCCAGCGCGCGGCCCTCGGTCTGGATTGACAGGCCGTTCCTTCGAAAACTCAAAGGCACGATCTGATTGCGTTCGATGATCGCAGGTGCGCGCAAATCCTCGGGGCGGATCGGTCGGCCTGCATAGATCGCGCTTCGCGTCTCCAGGCCGATCGCTTGCGCGGGATCGGCGAGCGCATCGGCGCTTTGAGCGTCGGTCACGGTGATATCCTCGGGCGCGATGATGGTCTGCGCGCGCAGGGTCCGCGCGGCGACGACGGTCTCGGCCAAGCCAGGCCCGCCCCAGAGACAGGCGGTCAGAATCATGACACCCACATGTTTCATCACCGCACCTGCGTCGTCGCCCCAAGCATCTGGTCGGCGGCGGAGATCACCTTGGCATTCAGTTCGTATCCGCGCTGAGCCTTGATCAGCTCGGTGATCTCGCGCACCGGGTCGACAGAGCTCTCTTCGAGATAGCCTTGGCGCAGCGTGCCAAGCCCGTTTTCGCCCGGGTTCGAGACCAGCGCCGGACCCGAGGCCCCGGTTTCAAGAAACAGGTTCGAGCCAATCGCCTCGAGACCCTTTTCATTGGCGAAATCGGCCAGGGTAAACTGGCCCAGAAGCTCCGGCTCGACCCGGTTGTCGAAATAGGCATAGATCTCGCCGCTGGCATTGATCGCAATCGAGCGGGCATCGGTCGGAATAGTAATCCCCGGCACCACCGAATAACCCTCGGAGGTGACGATCTCGCCATCGGCAGAGCGTTTCAGCCCGCCATCGCGGGTATAAGCGGAAATGCCCGACGGCATCGTCACCTCGAGATAGCCGAGCCCGTCGATCGCCAGATCGAGATCCCCCCCGGTCGAGGCCAGCGAGCCCTGCGCAAGGTTGACCGACACGGCAGCAGGTCGCACCCCGAGGCCGAGCTGGACGCCCGCAGGCACGATCGTGCCATCGCCCGCCGTAATCGTGCCGGGACGGGTCGATTGCTGATAGAGGAGATCGGCGAATTCGGCGCGGCGGGCGTTGTAGCCCGTGGTCGACATGTTCGCGAGGTTGTTCGAGATGACCTCGACCCGGGTCTGCTGGGCGCTCATCCCGGTGGCGGCAATCTGAAGGGCGCGCATCGGCGGTACTCCTATCGGGAGAGGGTTGAAATGACAGCGCGAATGCGCTCGTCTTCACGATCAAGGAAGGTCTGCCCGAGTTCGTAGGCGCGCTGCACCTCGATCATTCGGGTGATTTCCGAGACCGGATCGACGTTCGATTCCTCAACATAACCCTGTAGAATGACAGGGTTTTCCATGATTTCCGCGCCCGCCTCGGCGGTGAAGCGGGTGCCACCGGAATGAACCAGGCCATTGGGGTCATTCGGGGTGTAGACGCCGACCTGCGCGATCGGGGTCCCGTCGGCGGATAACGTGCCGTCCGTGGCCAGGGCGATCGTGCGCGCGGTGCTCGGCACGCTGATCGCGGCACCGCCATTGTCGAGCAAGGGATAGCCATCCATGTTGACCAGCTCACCCTCCGGGCCCGGGGTGAAGGATCCGGCACGGGTCAGCTGATTGCCCTGCGGGGTCTGGATCATGAAGAACCCATCGCCCTCGATCGCGAAATCGAAGGTCCCGCCGGTGTTCGAGATCGGCCCCTGCGCCAGGTTGACGTTCCGGCCATTGGCATCGGCCATCGACAACGAAGGTTCATTGCCGTCAAGCGCCGCGACATGTTCGGAGAAGATCACCCCCTCGCGCCGGAACCCGGCGGTAGAGATATTGGCGAGGTTGTTCGCGACCGTCTGCATTTCGCGCATCAGGCCCGATTGGCGCGTGAGCGTCGCATAGATGGCATTGTCCATGGCTCAGCCTCCGGCAATGAGCGGAATGATCCGCTGCGTGAAGAAATCGACGAGCGCGGTCGACATGAAGGACATCGTCACCCAGAACACGACGAGCATTGCGCCCACCTTCGGCACAAAGGTCAGCGTCATCTCCTGCACCGAGGTCAGAGCCTGAAAGAGGCCGATTGCGACCCCGGCGATCAGGGCAACGGCGAGCATGGGCGCGGAAATCATCACCGCGACCCAAAGCGCCTCGCGCATCGTGTCGAAAAAGACGGTCTCGATCATGATCAGACCGGCATCCGCAGGATTTCCTGATACGCCTCAACGACCTTGTTGCGCAGCGTCACGGCCGTTTCGACCGCCAGCTGCGTTTCGGCCAGCGCCTGAACCAGCGCATGCGGGTCGGCATCGCCAAGCATCGCGGCCTTTGCCGTCTCTTCGCCTTCCTGAACTGTCTGGGCGAAATCCTTGACGGCCGCGCCAAGCGGCCCCTGCTCGGTGCCGGCTTCGGGGGCAAGCGCCGCGCTCTTGGCCTTGGCATAGCCATGCGCAGCAAGGGAAGTTTTGATATCCATTCTGGATCTCCTTCAATCAGCGGCGCAGGATATCGAGCAGGTCGGACGACATCTGTCGCGCCTGATCGAACATCCTCAGATTCGCCTCGTAGCTGCGCTGCGCTTCGCGCGCGTCAGCGATTTCGACCACCAGATCGACATTGGAGCCGTCATAGTAGCCAGCGTCATCGGCCAGCGGATTGCCCGGATCATAGATGCGGGCGAGCTCCTTCTGGTCGAGTTCAACCGGGCCAAGCCGAACCTGGCCGGTGCGTTCGCCCCCCGCGACGACCTCCTCGAAGGCGGTCGTCTTGCGGTGATAACCGGGCGTATCGGCGTTTGCGATATTTTCGGACACATGCCGCAGGCGCATCGCCTGCGCCTTCATCCCCGAAGCCGAAAGGGCGAGGGTGCTGGAAAAATCGGTCATCACGCATTTCCTCCAAGGCTCGACCGGAGAATCGACAGCGAGGTTTTGTAGACAGTCAGGGCCAGATCATGCTGGCGCTTGACGTCCACCGCCTTCACCATCTCCTCTTCGAGAGAGACGCTGTTGCCGTTAGGCGAGGTGGTTCCGGGATCGCGGCGCAGGCCCGCATCGACATCGACCCGCCCATCGGCGCCGATATGACCGGCGCGCGTCGCGCGCATCGGCTCGGCCGCTTCGGTCCGGAACACGTCGGAAAAAGCTGCGACATCGCGCGCGGCATAACCGGGCGTGTCCGCATTGGCGATATTCTGCGAGACGGTCCTCTGGCGCAGCGTCGCATGGGTCGCGGACGCCTGGGCCATCTGCATCAGTTCAAGTTTCTCGAACATCGGGGTTTCTCCTCCGAGCTATCAACCAAGGCTTAAGAGAGAATCGTTTAAAAACAGTTTCGAGTTTTCATGGAGGCCAGAATGGCATTCGCAGGGTTCGACCTGTTGCGCGCAGAGATTGTAGAACTGGGCGCCGTGCATCCCGTTGGACGTGTCGCCGAAGTCGGCCGCGGGACGATAGAAATCACCGGGCTGTCGGCAACCGCAGCACTTGGCGACCGCGCCGAAATCCGGTGTCAGTCAGGCCGCCGTCTGGGCGCCGAAGTGCTGTCGCTCCGGCGCGACCGGGTCACATTGCTGGCGGATGGTGCCGCCGACGGAGTGGCGATCGGGGATCAGGTTGAATTGCTGGGCCAAACGGGAATCGCACCGGATGACAGCTGGATCGGCCGGATCGTGGACCCGTTCGGTCAGCCGCTGGATGGTCGTCCGTTGCAGCGCGGCGCGGTCGAGAGGTCGCTGCGCACCCCCGCGCCGCCCGCCGCCCAGCGGCGCAGGCTTGGGGGGCGCCTCGAAACTGGTATCGCGGTTTTCAATACTCTGCTGCCGTTGGTACGGGGGCAGCGAATCGGTCTTTTCGCTGGCTCCGGCGTCGGGAAATCCTCGCTGCTTGCGAAATTTGCCCGCGGCGTCGATGCCGATGTGGTGGTGATCGCGCTGATCGGCGAGCGCGGTCGGGAATTGCGGGAATTCGTCGAGAAAGTGCTGGGCCCCGAGGGGATGGCGCGCGCCGTTCTCGTTGTCGCAACCTCCGATCAGTCGCCCCTTGTGCGACGGCGCTGTGCGTGGTCGGCGATGAGCGTGGCGGAACATTTCCGGGATCAGGGGCGGCACGTTCTGTTCCTTGCCGATAGCGTGACGCGCTTTGCTGAAGCGCATCGCGAGGTCGCCCTCGCCGGGGGCGAGGCAGCAAGCCTGCGCGGTTTCCCGCCATCAACCTCGCATCAGATCATGTCTCTGGCCGAGCGCTCTGGCCCCGGCCTTGAAGGCACCGGCGATATTACCGCGGTCTTCTCCGTTCTGGTCGCTGGCTCTGATATGGAAGAGCCGGTCGCGGATATCCTGCGCGGTGTGCTTGATGGGCATGTGGTGCTGGATCGCGGGATCGCAGAGCGCGGGCGATATCCGGCCATTGACCTGCTGCGCTCGGTCTCGCGCTCGCTTCCGGATGCCGCGAGCAAGACGGAAAATCACCTGATCGCGCTCGCCCGGCGACTGCTCGGCGCCTATGACCGCGCCGAGATGATGATTCAGGCCGGGCTTTACAACCACGGGTCAGATCCACTGATCGATAAGGCGCTGCGTGTCTGGCCTGGCCTTGATGCCTTCCTGGCTCAGGACGAACCCGAAACGATCGCGCATAGTTTCGCGCGTTTGGCAGAGGCGCTCGCGCAGGACGTTCCGGGCCATTGAGGCCCGGAGGATCAGACGAGGATCGACAGGATAGAGTTGCCGGAGGTGCCGCCCTGCAAGAGCTGCAATGCCGCCGATCCGCTCGAAATACTTGAAGTGTCGGTCAGCTGGGCGCGCAACAGATAGGACTTCAAGAGCTTGTCGAGCTCTTCGGCCCCGGCGAACTGGCTGGGATCGGAGGAGCCGAAAATCTGCTCGGTCTTCTGCTTGTAGACGTTGACCTGTTGATCGACATTCAGGGACCCCACCGAGTCAGGGAGCCCAAGGGCCGTACGCATCACCTCGCTCAGCGCGGGCGAGCCGATGATCTGGTACCACTTCGTACTCTCGGACGCGTCATCAGCCGCGAGCTCCGGCAATTCACGCTGCACAGTCATCGCCAGGCGCATGGCCTGATCCGCGTTCCCGACGGCAATTTCGAACTGACGCGCCTCGTACTTCGCGAGAATGCCGTCGGCGAAATCCGAAAGCACTGTGCGGGGGGTCGAAAAATCGCCGAAGCCGAAAGCCTCGGACAAGGCCAGATAGCTCTTGTCGGACAGCTTGTTGGCGAGGGACTTGGTGTCGAGGGTACCTTCCTCGAGGACCTTTCGGATGAAGTATTTGTTGTTGATGTCGTCATCAAGCCCGAAGGCACCCAGCGCGACGGTCAAAAGGCGGCGATCCGAGACCAGCTCTTCCGCGGTCTTTATCCCGCCGATCTTTTCGCGAAAATAGTCCTCGTTGCGCTGGATCTCAGCAGAGGCGACAAATGCCGCCTGCTGCTTTTCGATGGTTCGGTTCAGGAATTTCCACCCCGCATATCCGCTGAGGGGAACAACCGGGGTGTAGCTCATGCGCTTCCGGCTGCGAGCAACCGCTCCTCTCGCGGCAGCAGGCTGCGCAATGCCTTGAGCGCTTGATAATGCTGGTTTTCGATCACTGCCGCGGTCGCCAAGGTCAGCTGTGACCGGCTGTCGTAATCCGTCAGGACCTGCGAGAGCTGCTCGATCCCTCGCAGGAGCTGCATCCGCGCCTCGTTTGGATCAGCATCGCCCGAGAGGACGAGTTGAGCGATATAGCAGACGCGACGGACCGGCGTATTGACCTCTTCGGGGTGGATTGCATCCCGAAGCCGCAGGATATGTGCGTTGGGGGTCATGATCGCCAGCCGCGATCGCCGGTCGCCATTCTCGATCACCGCCCCGTTGATCAGAACGCGCTCTTTGGGAGCGAGTTTCAGGACGAGACCGGTCATTCTCCATCCCCCTTTTGCCGCAGGCCGCGCATGATCGAGGTGTTGATATCGACGAGGACATCAACGCCTACCTCGCCCGCGAGGACGCGTCGGCTATGGGCCTGCGTAAACTCGCTCAGATAGAACAGGCGAGCACGCAGCGGCGCGGGAAGTGCGTTCTCGGAAGAAGAGACGTCGGCGGCGATCACCGTCCAGAGCCGACGGTTTTCATAAACTGCGCGGGCAAGCCCTGCGAAATTCTCCTTGCCGCCCAGAGCTGCGGACTTGAGCCGATGCGTGACGCGCGCGAACAGCTCGTATTCGATGCCTCGAAGGGTGCGGGTCGGTTGGTCGGGGTTGGCGTAGGCCGTTTTGGCCAGAGTCGTAGCGTTCACGGGAAGTCCTTCCTGTGGCTGTAAACATCAGTGCGCGGCTTTGCCTCGCGGGGGTGGGGGCGCCGGTCTCAGCGCCCCCAAGAAGGTGTTATTGGAACAGCGACAGGATGTTCTGCGGTTGCTGGTTGGCAATCGAGAGCGCCTGGATACCCAGCTGCTGCTGAGTTTGCAGAGCCTGAAGCCGCGCCGAGGCTTCCTCCATATCGGCGTCAACCATCGCACCGATCCCGGTCTTCATCGCATCCGTCAGGTTCGAGATGAAGTCCGACTGAGTCGTGATCCGCCCTTCGGCAGAGCCAAAGGCCGCGGCGGCGTCAGTGGCCGTCTGGATCAGCGCCTCGATGTTGGCGAGGGCGGTGGCTGCACCGGTGGCGGTCGAGACGTCGATGGTTTCGAGTTCGCCAAGGCCACCCGATCCGGCGTTCGCGAACTGGCCGCTGACGGTCAGGTCGTCGGTTCCGTCATTGGTGAAGGTCAGAACACCCGGCGAGCCGCTGTCATAGTCAACCGTCAGATCGGCGATACCGAGCGAGTCGATTGCGTTCTTCAGCCCGACCGCAACGAGGTCGGCAACGGTGTTCGAGCCGCTGTCAACATCCGAAGCCGTCACGGTATAGGACGCAGTCTTCTCACCGATCCGCATGGTGATCTTGTCACCCGCAGCCCAAGCGGTGGCACCATTCTGGATCGTGATCGCATCCGACCCGCCACCATTGTCGAGCGACATCACGAAGGTGTCGGCCGAGGTCGAGACCGTCGCGCTGCCCGAACCCGCGCCGAACACATCATTCGCGGCATAAGCGCCGATCGACAGATCCTGGGCATCGACAGTGATGGTCGATGCCGTCACGGTTCCGGTCGAATTGCGATCGAGCGAGGACAGGATATCCATCGACGCGGTGCTGCCATCGACCAGGTTGAGCCCGTTGAACTGGGCCGCGGAAACCACCGAGGCGATCTGGTCACGCAGGGCTTCCACGTCGGTCTGCAGCTTGTCGCGGTCGACGTTGTCTTCCTGCGCCGCAACGATCTTCTCTTTCATGTCGGTGAGCAGGTCGGTGATCGTTTCCGATGCCTTGCGGGCGACGGCCACGGTCGATTCGCCCAGCGCAAGGCTGTCCGAAATCCCCGAGAAGCCCTTCACATCCGATTCCATAACCTTGGAGATCGACCAGATTGCCGCATTGTCTTTCGCCGAGGCGACCGATTTGCCGGTCGAGATTTCGGACTGCGTTTTCGCAAGGCCCGAGTTGATGCCTTTGAGCGTTTGCAGCGCGACCATCGCGCCGGAGTTCGTCAGAATGCTGGACATATCATATCCTTCAAGAGTGCGGCGCTTTGCGCCCGTTTTCACAAGCCGTTTCATTTCGGCGCGGGAGGCGTTCTGACCGTTACGGCCCGTTTGCAGAGCCGTGCCATCCCTCGGGATGCAAAGTGAGATTTGCACGACAAGCCCTAATAGAAAGCTAAGGCCGGCTTGAGAGCCGGCCTGAGTTACGAAGGATTTTCAGAGAATGGTTTACGCCCGTCGTTCGACCGTACCACTGTCCTGGCTGATCGCGCGCGCGCGCCCCGTGTGATCATAGCTGTTGAACCCTTGCGCCGCTTTCAGGATGATCTGCAGCCGCGTCTGTGCGGCTTTAACCCCCTTGAGCGCCGCATTCAGATAGCGCTGATTCTCGAGCGCCATCTGTTGTGCCGTCATCAGCTTCTTCATCGGCGTCCCGGCCAGTGCGCTCATGGCCGCAGCCTTGCGCTCGGCCAGATCGGTCAGACTGTCGAATTCCCCCTGGCGGATCGCCTCCCGTTCCAGCCTGAGCAGATCGACCAGCCGATCGACCGCCTCTTCCGTGTTATCCCGCATGTCCAGTGCCTTTCTGCATTGCATTGAAGATCGATTCCGCGAGGCCTATTGCCCCCGCATTCGCCATGGATTTTCCATATTCATCACAGAGGAACGACGCGAACTGCTCCTCGCCGATACCGCCGCCGAAGGCATCGCGCGGCTTGCCGAAACCCGCTTGCTTGAGCATCTCCGAGAGGAAATTCGCCTCGAGCGCGACGGCCGCCTTGCGCATCGCCGCCTCTTTCTTGGTTGCGGCGGGGGGCGTGTTGTGCGGCGCGGCGAGAACCGGGATCGAGTCGACCATCGCGATAGCTCCAATTGATGCGAATTAACCGATTATGGGCATAAGGGAGTAAAGAAGCGGTAACCTCCTGCTGTCATGGTGATTGCACACAGACAGAAGTCGTGAGGACCATGGATCCCTTTGCTTTCTTCAAGATCGCCCCGAATCTGACGTGGCGCGATGCGCAGCCGACCGAAGCCGCTGACGGCACATCGGCGCCCGGCTTGACCGCTGATGATGGCGGGGACGGATTCGCCCAGCTCGTGTCCGGGTCGGTCAAACCAACCGGGCAATCTCTGCCTCCGGCCACGCCAGAAACTGCGGCCCCGCAGACAGAAGCGGTCGGCAGGACTGGGGAGGACGCACCCGCCGAGGCGATTCAGGTCCTCGAATCCGGCCGGGCGCAGTACTGGCGCAACCTGCTTGGGGCCGGCGAGGGTGACGCCCGCGGATCTGCCCCCGCGGCCTATGAGCCGCAAGAATGGGTCGATTCGCCCGTGGATCGCGCCGCTGCCGAGGCTTCTTCGGTGGCGGGCGAGGTCCAGGTTGCGGCGCAGACCACCTTGGCTGCATCCCGGGCCGCCCCCCCTCCCGCGCTCTCGCCCATCGTCGCCTCGGCGATCGATTCGCCGACAGCCGACCAGGGCGCTGAAATCGCCCCGATTGCACCGGACGATGAGCCGCCTCGCGCCAGACATTCCGCTGGTGCGCCATCGCATCACGCCGTATCGCCCATCGACGCGAGGACGCTCGCTTCGCCTCCTGCGCCCGTCGCCCAACACACCAACGTCATCTCCGATGCACCGGGCGAGAGATTGACGCACGCGGCAGCCGCGAGGGATTCGCAATCGCTGCCTCCCGCGCAGGATGTGGCTGCGAATCGTGTGGCTCCGACCGGCGCGAGGGTCCCGGTTGAAGGAGCCGTGGCACCAAACCGGGGTTCGGAAATCGCGCTCGAAAACTCGGGTCCTGCGCAAAACACCCTCGGTTCCATCACGCCCGAGCAACGTGTTCCGCCCGCCACAATCGGTTCGGCGCAAGTTTCAGCCCCCGAATCGGAGGCGCGCCCGCCCGTTGCAGGATCCTCCGCCCGGTCCGTTACCAACCCGAGCCCCACTGGCCGCGCGCAAGACGTCGCTGCCGAGGTCACTTCTGACAGAGCACAATCGGCAGGGACGCTCGTCGCTGAGCGCGGTGCCACGTCCCAATCCCCTGTGGCGCGGGCCACAGAGGGGGTCGGAAAAGACGCGATCGGAAAAGACGCGATCGTGGTACCGGACCCGACAGCGGCCCTCCCCAAGCGACAAGCGCCCGAGCCTGCGACCCACCCCGCCGCATCGGAAACCCTTCCGCCGTCGGGCGAAGCGGCACGGGGACGCCCGGCCGACTGGACAGCTGTTCCTGCAGCAGTTGCTGAGGCTTTGACGGAGTCGGGCTCTGTCATATCGATCACAGCGCGCAGCGCAGCGCCGGTTTTGGCGCCGGAGCCGAGCGAAGCCGCCGCGACCGCGCCATCGCTCCCGGTCGCTCCGCGCACCGCGGGCGCGACGCCTGCCCCTGACTTGGTTGCGCAAGCGGTCGCACCGACCATGACGGCCGAGGAGGAGAGCCTTGCTCCCGCCCATGCGGGCAAGATAGCCGAGCGCAATTCCGATGGCCGCGCCGTTCTCGCGGACACCGCCCCGGACCAGTTTGGCGCCACACAGACGGCGGACTCTGCGGCAGTCGCGTCACCGAAAACGACGATCGAAACCTTCGCAGCAAACCCTGTCCCCTCTCAGGTCCCCCGCACGCCGGAACAACCCGCCGACGTCCCCACGGATCCTGAAGCCTTGACACCCTCGCAGGTCTCGCAGGGCTCAGTGACGCGTCCGAGCGAAGCGCCCTCATCGGCTCAAACCGGAACCGCGGCCGCCCCTGCCGGCCCCGGCCCTGCAGCTGTGGAGGAAATCGCCTCAACGCCGGAACCCCGCGCCAATGACCGCCGTGACCGGCGTGAGGACCGGATCGAGGGAGCGATCTCCACCGGCGGCAATGCGCCCGACAAGCCGATGCAAGCCACCGCCCAGGTCGATGGTTCTGCCGCACGAAGCGGCCAGATCGCATCCGGATCTGCCGCCCCAGCGGCCGCAGCTGCGCCTGTCGATGCCAGCGCATCCGTCAGCCCGTCTGCACCGTCTTTTGCTCCGCAGGTCGGCGGAAGCACGCAGGCGCCGGTGCCAACCAGTGTCGCCGCATCGGCCCCGCCGCCGCCCGCACTGCAGATCGCGACCGCCGTCGCAAGCGAGGGACCCAGCGCCTCGCACATCGACGTCTCGCTCTCACCGGAAGAACTGGGGCATGTCCGCCTGAGGCTTGCTCACGGCGAGGCCGGGCTGTCGGTGACGATTACTGCCGACCGTCCCGAGACGCTGGATCTTCTGCGCCGCAATATCGAAACGCTCGCACGGGACTTTCAGGACATTGGCTATGGCGATGTCAACTTCAGCTTCGGCGATCAGCCGCGGCAAGAGCGTCCCATTCCGTCTGCCGATCGCGGTTTTTCCCCGGCGCAGCCGGATTTTCTGACCGAGCGCGATCCCGATCCGACCGCACCCCTCCATCCCCAGAGCCGCCTGCCCGATGGCGGGCTCGACCTGCGCATCTGAGAGGCCCCGATGACCACTGTTACCTCCGCCACTACCGCGACCACCACCACGACCACTGGCGCGAGCGCGTCGAGTTCGAGCTCCGCGATCAGCTCGGATTTCGACACGTTCCTGAAGATGCTCACCACGCAACTGGAGAATCAGGATCCGCTCAATCCGGTGGAAAGCACCGATTTCGCGGTTCAACTCGCGACCTTCTCGGGTGTGGAACAGCAGACCCTGACGAACCAACTGCTCGAATCGATGACCTCGCAACTTGGCTTGATGGGCATGGCGCAGCTGGCCGGCTGGGTCGGGATGGAGGCCCGGGTTGCCGCCCCCGTTTACTATGAGGGGGAACCCGTCACCCTGGCGCCAAATCCCGCGTCTGGGGCCGACACTGCCATCCTGATCGGCTCCGATTCGGACGGAAACGAGGTCTATCGTCAGAGCATCCCTGTCTCAGCCGACACGATCGAGTGGAATGGCACCGACAGCGCTGGCGCACCGCTTCCCGAAGGGTCCTATTCCTTCAAGCTTGAGAGCTACAACAACGGCACGTTGCTCTCGGACGACGAGGTCGAGGCCTATACAAGAATCGTAGAGGCCCAGGGCACATCTGACGGGACGGTCCTTGTGCTCAAGGGGGGATCTCGGGTGACGACCGATGACATCACCGCCCTGCGCGAGACGCCCTAACCCTGAAGCAGCAACAGCCCCCCCGCGATACCGGCCGCGAAACTGCCGATCCCGACCACCAGTAGCGGCAGAACCCTGCGGCGGCGCGGATCGGGCGCGACGGTTTCGGTATCCGCGCGCATCAGCGCAGCCTTCAGCAGGACCGGCAAGCGTGGTCCGAAATGGCCCAAAACCTGCGCACTGCGAACCAGATCGCGCATCGCCGCGCGCGGACCGAGATTCTCCCGGATGTATTTCTCGACGACCGGGCGCGCCACTTCCCACATGTTGATCGCCGGATTGAGCGAGCGGGCGACCCCCTCCACCACAACCATCGTGCGTTGCAACAGGATCAGCTCGGTCCGGGTCTGCATGCCAAATCGCTCGGTCACCTCGAACAGATAAGCCAGCAGCCGCGCCATCGAGATATGGGTCGCATCCATACCGAAAATCGGCTCGCCCACGGCCCGCAGCGCCAGCGCAAATTCGGTCACGTTCCGGTCCGCGGGCACATAGCCCGCCTCGAAATGCACCTCGGCCACACGGCGATAATCGCGCCGGATGAACCCCATGATGATCTCGGCATAGACCCGACGGGTGTAATCGTCGATCTGGCCCATGATCCCGAAGTCGAAGGCAATGATATCGCCATTCGCCGCGACCTTGAGATTGCCGTGATGCATGTCGGCGTGGAAATACCCATCGCGCAACGCATGGCTCAGGAAAAGCTGCAGCACCCGGGTCGAGAGCGCCTCGAGATCATGCCCCGCCGCCCGCAGCGCCGCCGGATCGCCCATCGGCAGGCCCTCGGCCCAGCCCAGCGTCATCACCTCACGCCCCGACAGGCCCCAGACCGGCTGGGGCACGGCAAAGCCTTGATCGCCCGCGGTATTCGCCGCGAATTGCGACGCCGCCGAAGCCTCGAGCCGCAGGTCCAGCTCGCCCAGAACAACCCCCTCGAAATGGTTGATCACATCCGAAGGGCGCAGCCGGCGCGAGGCGGGCGAGAGCCGCTCGATCATGCCCGCGGCGAAATGGAACGCATCGAGATCGCGGCGGAAGGCGCGCTCGATCCCTGGGCGCAGCACCTTGACCGCGACGCGCTCGCCGGTGTCGGCGCGGCGGGCGGAATGAACCTGCGCGATCGAGGCGGCCGCAACCGGATCGGAAAAATCGCTGAACAGCTCCTCCATCGGGCGGCCAAGCTCGGCCTCGATCGTGGCGCGCGCAACCTCGGTCGAAAATGGCGGCAGTTTGTCTTGCAGGACGCGCAGCTGATCGGCCAGCTCCTCGCCGACCACATCGGGGCGCGTCGAGAGCACCTGACCGAACTTGATATAGGCCGGGCCCAGCGCGGTGATCGCCCGCGTGACCGGCGGCAGGGTCGGGTCGCCCTTGTAGCCGAGCCATTTGAACGGCCAGCCCATGACCCGCGCGACGAGCCGCAGCCGCGGCGGCACCTCCATCGCCTCAAGCGCGACCTTCATCGCCCCGGTGCGCTCGAAGGTGGCGCCGGTGCGGATCAGCCGCCAGATATTATGCGGCCCGCGCATCTCAGACCTTCCAGCCTGAATGCAGCGCGGCAATGCCCATCGTCAGGTTGCGGTATTTCACATGCTCGAACCCGGCTTCGCGGATCATCGAGGCGAAGATCTCTTGCGTCGGGAATTTACGGATCGACTCTACCAGATATTGATAGCTGTCGCGATCCTTCGCCACGATCTGCCCCATCACCGGGATCACATTGAAGGAATAGGCATCGTAAAGCGATTGCAGCATTTCGTTCGGGATCTGACTGAATTCCAGCACCATCAGCCGACCGCCGGGCTTCAGAACGCGGTAGGCCTCGGCCAAAGCGTCAGGGATGCGCGTCACATTCCGGATGCCGAAGCTGATCGTATAGACGTCAAAGGTGTTGGCCTCGAAGGGCAGCGCCATCGCATCGCCCACGACCCAGTCAAGCCGCGCGGCCATATCCTCGGCCTCGGCGCGCTTCTGCCCCTCGATCAGCATCGATTCCGTCATGTCGCAGACCGTGGCCGTGGCGCCCGGCGCGCGTTTGAGGAAGCGGAACGCCACATCGCCGGTGCCCCCCGCCACGTCGAGCAGCTTTTGCCCCGGCCGCGGCGCCAGCCAATCCATCATCGCATCCTTCCAGAGGCGGTGGATGCCAAGGCTCATCAGGTCGTTCATGATGTCGTATTTCGACGCGACCCGCGAGAAGACGCCATGGACCATCCCGGCCTTCGCGCCCTCATCCACCGTCTGAAAGCCGAAATGCGTCTTGCTCGACCCCTGCCCCGACCCTTGCGCGTCCATCATTCACCGCCTCGCTTTTCGTCCGCTTCGGCATATACATATCCCTCGCGCGAGACAAACCAACTTTGTGACGCAGCCCTGCCGCCCGAAGAAAGGCCCGACGATGCCCGAACTGCCCGAGGTCGAAACCGTGCGCCGCGGCCTTGTCCCCGCGATGGAAGGCCGCTTGATCGCCCGGGCGCAGGCGAACCGCCCCGATCTGCGCTGGCCGCTGCCCGAGGGAATGGCCGAGCGGCTGACCGGCGCGCGGGTCGTGCAGCTGCGGCGGCGGTCGAAATACATTCTGGCCGATCTCGACCGGGGGGAAAGCCTGCTCATCCATCTGGGCATGTCGGGGCGGATGCTGGTGTCCGGCGTGATGCTGGGCGGCTTTCACCTCGACCATCCTGCACCGCAGAAACATGACCATGTGGTGTTGGAAATGGAGGGCGGTGCGCGCGTGACCTTCAACGATGCGCGGCGTTTTGGCGCGATGGATCTGGTGCGCACCGACCGCGAGGCGGCGCATTGGCTTCTGTCCGGGCTGGGCCCCGAACCCTTCGGCAACGATTTCCATGAAGACTATCTGACCGAGCGGCTGAAGGGCCGCGCAACCCCGATCAAGGCCGCTCTGCTCGATCAGCGGATCGTCGCGGGGCTGGGCAATATCTATGTGTCCGAGGTTCTGTTTCGCGCCGGCATCGACCCGCGCCGCCAAGCCGGGCGTATCGCCGCCAAACGGATCGCCGGCCTCGTGCCGATCATTCGCGAGGTTCTGGCCGAGGCAATCGAGGCGGGCGGCTCGAGCCTGCGCGACCATCGTCAGGCCGATGGCGAGCTGGGATATTTCCAGCACAGCTTCCGCGTCTATGACCGCGAGGACGAGCCCTGCGCGACCTGCGGCACGCCGATCCGGCGCATCGTGCAATCCGGACGCTCCAGTTTCTTCTGCCCAAGCTGTCAAAAATGACGCGACGCTGCAGGTGCGAGAGAATGCTTGATAATCATCGCCGTCCTGCTACGACTCCGACCCAGCAAAAGGAAAGGCAAAGCCACATGGCCTACCAGACCCTGATCGTCGAGATCGAGGAATATGTCGCTCTGATCCGACTCAACCGCCCCGAAGCCCTGAACGCGCTCAACTCGGTCCTGCTGGGCGAGCTGGCCGATGCGCTCAAGGCCGCAGATGCCAATGAAAAGGTGCGCTGCATCGTTCTGACCGGCTCGGACAAGGCCTTCGCCGCCGGCGCCGATATCAAGGAAATGTCGGAGAAAAGCTTCGTCGACATGTTCACGCAGCAGTTCTTCGCCACCGAGGCCGAGAGCATCCTGCGCACCCGCAAGCCGATCATCGCGGCGGTTGCGGGCTATGCGCTGGGCGGCGGCTGCGAACTGGCGATGATGTGCGATTTCATCATCTGCGCCGAGAATGCGAAATTCGGCCAGCCCGAGATCAATCTGGGCGTGGTCGCGGGCATCGGCGGCACCCAGCGCCTGACCCGCTTCGTCGGCAAGTCGAAGTCGATGGACATGCACCTGACCGGCCGCTTCATGGATGCCGCCGAGGCCGAGCGTTCGGGTCTGGTCAGCCGCGTCGTGCCGCTGGCCAAGCTGATCCCCGAAGCGATGGGCGCCGCCCAGAAGATCGCCGCCAAGTCGATGCTGAGCACGATGATCGTCAAGGAATGCGTCAACCGCGCCTATGAAACGACTTTGGCCGAGGGCGTCGCCTTCGAGCGCAACAGCTTCTACGCGCTCTTCGCGACCGAGGACCAGAAGGAGGGCATGGCCGCCTTCCTCGAGAAGCGCGAACCGCAATTCCGCGACAAATAAGGCGATCGGGGCTTCCCTTGGGCCCCGTTTTCCCCTATAGGGGCCGCTTACATGCGTGTGAAGCCCGCTCAGGCTAGAATCATCCGGTTCGCTGGGACGACCGGGCTTTGTCGCGCTTATCGAGATAACTGACCCGGAACGAAACACATGGCCAATACGCCTCAGTCCAAGAAACGCGCCCGCCAGAGCGAGCGTCGCAACGACATCAACCGCGCGCGCCGCTCGCGGATCCGCACCTTCCTGCGCAAAGTCGAAGAGGCGATCGCCTCGGGCGACGCCACCGCCGCCAAGGCCGCGCTGCAAGCCGTGCAGCCCGAACTGGCCCGTGGCGTGACCAAAGGCGTGATGCACAAGAACACCGTGGCGCGCAAAATGTCGCGCCTCTCGGCCCGGGTGAAATCGCTCTCGGTCTGAGCCCTGAAAAGGCTGCATTTTCCGCGAGGCGCCAGTTTTGGCGCCTCGTTTTTTTGTTTTATTTCATAGGCTTGGCGGGAAGTGTTGCCGCTTTGACCGACCAGCGGAGATTCGGAAAACCAAATCCTTCGTCAAGCGCGAAGTTCGGTTGCGCGGGGGGGGCGCGGCTTGCTAGCGTCTCCCTGCGATTCACGTCGCCTCGGGGGACATGACGCATCAACCTCGTGCCGAAGCCGGCCAAGAGTCTGCCACGACAAGGAAAAAAGCCTAAGGCCTCGGCAAGAGATATGCGTATCCGATTCGAGAGGGCGCTGCGCCCTCCATCGGCAGCTATGCCTGCCCGGTTTGCCGGGTGGGTAGCCGTGTCCCATTGCAGGCCGCGTCGCATCGAGCGTGTGTGTTTTATGGGCTGGAAAATGACTGACGAGAGCTGGGGGCGGGTCTGCAATGAATTGCAAAAGGCTGTGGGCGAGAACAACTATGCCACCTGGATCGCGCCGCTGCGTCTGATCGACCTTGCGGACGGGATCGTCCAGCTTGAAGCGCCCACAAAATTCATGCGCGACTGGGTCTCGCGCAATTTCGGCGAACCGATCCTGCGCGAGCTGCGCCGGTCGGGCCATATCGTCGAGCGTATCGAATTCCGCGTGCCCGAGCTGCGCGCCACCCCGGCCGCCAAGATCGCCAAGCCCGCCGCGAAGCCCGTGCCGAAAGCCCGCCGCGTCGCCGATGACACCGAGCTGCCCGGCGCACCGCTGGATGCACGCTTCACCTTTGACAGATTCGTCGTCGGCAAGCCGAACGAACTGGCCCATGCCGCCGCGCGCCGCGTCGCCGAGGGCGGGCCGGTGACCTTCAACCCGCTCTTTCTTTATGGCGGGGTTGGTCTGGGCAAGACCCACCTGATGCATGCCATCGCGCATGAGCTGTCCACCCGCCGCCCCGAGCTGCGCGTCCTCTATCTCTCGGCCGAGCAATTCATGTATCGCTTCGTGCAGGCGCTGCGCGAACGTCAGATCATGGATTTCAAGGAGATGTTCCGCTCGGTCGACGTGCTAATGGTCGATGATGTGCAGTTCATCGCCGGCAAGGACAGCACGCAGGAAGAATTCTTCCATACGTTCAATGCCTTGGTCGATCAAGGCAAGCAGATCGTGATTTCCGCCGACCGCGCCCCGGGCGAGATCAAGGACCTTGAAGAACGGATCAAGTCGCGCCTGCAATGCGGTCTGATCGTCGATCTGCACCCGACCGATTACGAGCTGCGTCTGGGCATCCTGCAGACCAAGGCCGAGGCCTATCGCGCGCAATATCCGGGTCTGGTGATCGCCAATGGCGTGCTGGAATTCCTTGCGCATCGGATCACCACCAACGTGCGCGTGCTGGAAGGCGCGCTGACGCGGCTTTTCGCCTTTGCCTCGCTGGTCGGGCGCGACATCACGCTGGATCTGGCGCAGGAATGTCTGGCCGATATCCTGCTGAATTCCGACCGCAAGGTCACGATCGAGGAAATCCAGCGCAAGGTGGCCGAGCATTTCAACGTCCGCCTGTCGGATATGATCGGCCCGAAACGCGCCCGTCCGATCGCCCGGCCGCGGCAGGTGGCGATGTATCTGGCGAAACATCTGACGACGCGGTCGCTGCCCGAGATCGGGCGCCGGTTCGGTGGGCGCGACCACACCACGATCATGCACGGCATCCGCAAGATCGAAGAGCTGAAGGGCAGCGATCATCAGCTGGCTGAGGATATCGCGCTTCTGCGGCGGCTTCTTGAGAGCTGAGCCTTGACGCTCCGGCCAAAGCGGCCGAATGTCCGGAAAAATCTTGAGCCCGCGCGGCAAGGTGATACCTTGCCCCTCCGGGCAGCCGTGAGGGATGGAAATGAAGATCAGCATCGAACGCGCCGCGCTTCTCAAAGCCGTCGCTCAGGCCCAGTCGGTCGTCGAACGGCGCAACACGATCCCGATCCTTGCCAACGTCCTGCTGGAGGCCGAGGGCGACATGGTCTCGATCCGCGCGACCGATCTGGACATCGAGGTGGTCGACAAGGCCCCCGCGCAAGTCGAACGCGCGGGCGCCACGACCGTTTCCGCGGTGATGCTGCATGAAATCGTGCGCAAGCTGCCCGATGGCGCGCTGATCTCGCTCTCCGAGGACAGCGCCGCGGGGCGTCTGACGATCCAGGCCGGGCGGTCGAGCTTCAACCTTGCGACGCTGCCGCGCGAGGATTTCCCGATCATGGCCTCGTCGGAATATTCGGCGAATTTCGCGGCCAAGGCCGGAGTCCTCAAACGTCTGTTCGACAAGTCGAAATTCGCCATTTCGACCGAGGAAACCCGCTATTATCTGAACGGCGTCTATATGCATGTCTCGACCGGCGAGGATGGCCCGGTGCTGCGCTGCGTGGCGACCGATGGGCACCGCCTGGCACGGATCGACGCGCCCCTGCCCGAAGGCGCGCAGGGCATGCCCGGCGTCATCGTGCCGCGCAAGACGGTGAACGAGCTGCGCAAGCTTCTGGACGAGGATGATGCGGAAATCGCCGTGTCGGTGTCGGAAACCAAGGTGCGGTTTGCGACGCCTGCGATCACGCTGACCTCGAAGGTGATCGACGGGACCTTCCCCGATTACACCCGCGTCATTCCGATGAACAACACCCGCCGGCTGGAGGTCGATGCGACCGAATTCGCCAAGGCCGTGGACCGGGTGGCGACGGTGTCCTCGGAACGCTCGCGCGCGGTGAAGCTGGCGCTGGATGAAGATCGGCTGGTCCTGTCGGTGAATGCCCCCGATGCGGGCGCGGCCGAAGAAGAACTGGCCGTGGCCTATGGCGACGAGCGGCTGGAGATCGGCTTCAACGCGAAATATCTGCTGGAAATCGCAAGCCAGGTTGATCGCGAGAATGCGGTCTTCCTGTTCAATTCCTCGGGCGATCCGACCTTGATGCGCGAAGGCAATGACACTTCGGCGGTCTATGTCGTGATGCCGATGCGCGTGTGACCCCTGCCGGAGCCTCCGGCGGGAGTATTTTTGCCAAGAAAAAGAGGCCCTTATGCTGAGCGAGCTGGCGCTGTTGCAGTTCCGCTCGCATCGGCAATCGCGTCTTTCATTCGATGCGCGGCCGGTGGCGATCTACGGGCCGAATGGCGCGGGCAAGACCAATATCCTTGAAGCCGTATCGCTGCTCAGCCCCGGGCGGGGCTTGCGGCGCGCCTCGGGCGATGAGCTGATGCGCCGCGCCGAAGCGGTCGGCTGGAAGATCCGCGCCACCGCGGGCCTGCATGAGATCGAGACCTCGGCCCAGCCGGGTGCGGCGCGGACGGTCACTATCGACGGAAAGGCCGCGGCGCAGGTCGCTCTGGGGCGGATCCTGCGAATTCTGTGGCTGGTGCCGGCGATGGATCGGCTGTGGATCGAGGGCGCCGAGGGGCGGCGGCGGTTTCTGGACCGGATGACGCTGTCCTTCGTGCCCGGCCATGCCGAGGCGGTGCTGGCCTACGAAAAGGCGATGCGCGAACGCAACCGGCTGCTCAAGGATCAGGTGAGCGACGCCGCGTGGTATCATGCGCTGGAAGGGCAGATGGCCGCATCCGCCGCGCAGATCAGCGCCCATCGTGCCGAGGCGCTGACCCGGATCGCTGCCGCGCAGCTGGACGCCGCGACCGCTTTTCCGGCCGCCCATCTGACCATCGAGGGCGCGGGCCCCGAGGATCTGGCCGCGGCCCTCTCTGCGGGGCGGCGGCGCGACCTGGCGGCGGGCCGCACGCTGGAGGGGCCGCACCGCGCCGATCTGATCGCGACCTATGCCGAAAAGGCCACCCCCGCCGCGCAATGTTCGACCGGCGAGCAAAAGGCATTGCTGATTTCGCTTTTGCTGGCCAATGCCCGCGCGCTGGCGGGCGAGGCGACGGTGCTTTTGCTGGATGAGGTGGCCGCGCATCTGGATGCCGGCCGCCGCGCGGCGCTTTACGATGAAATCTGCGCCCTGCCCGCGCAGGTGATGATGACCGGAACCGGCGCCGAGCTGTTCGACAGCCTCGGGCCGCGTGGCCAGTATCTGGAGGTCACGGAGAGCGCCGGAACCTCGGGCGTGACCCCGGTCGCGCGCTGAGCGATCCGGGCACTTCGACCTGCGCCCCGGGGGCTAAATCTTGTGTCCAAGGCGTGACATTCCCGCCCCGAGACCCTATAAGTGCGCAACACTTGACAGGATAGGCGCGGATGACCGAGACCCCCCCGAAAAAGACCGAATACGGCGCGGATTCCATCAAGGTTCTCAAGGGCCTGGAGGCGGTGCGCAAGCGCCCCGGCATGTATATCGGCGATACCGATGACGGGTCGGGCCTGCATCACATGGTCTATGAGGTGGTCGATAACGGGATCGACGAGGCGCTGGCGGGGCATGCGAACTTCGTCTCGGTGAAAATCCACGCCGACAGCTCGGTTTCGGTGCGCGATAACGGGCGTGGTATCCCGGTCGATATCCACCCCGAGGAGGGCGTTTCCGCGGCCGAGGTCATCATGACCCAGCTGCATGCGGGCGGCAAATTCAACAACACCGATGACGATGGCAATGCCTATAAGGTCTCGGGCGGGTTGCACGGCGTGGGCGTTTCGGTGGTCAACGCGCTCTCGGATTGGCTCGAGCTGCGCGTCTGGCGCAATGACAAGGAGTATTTTGCCCGGTTCGAGCATGGCGAATGCACCGTCCACGTTCACGAAGTGGGCGACGCGCCCGGCGAGAAGGGCACCGAGGTGCGCTTCATGGCGTCCTCGAAGACCACTTCGCCCGAGGGCACCTTCTCGAACCTCGAATACAGCTTCAAGACGCTGGAAAACCGCCTGCGCGAGCTCGCGTTCCTCAATTCCGGCGTGCGCATCCTGATCGACGACGAGCGCCCCGCAGAACCGCTTCATTCCGAGCTGCACTATGAAGGCGGGGTAAAGGAATTCGTCAAATACCTCGACCGCTCCAAGACCCCGGTGATGGCCGATCCGATCTACATGACCGGCGAGGTGCGCGGCATCGGCGTTGAGGTCGCGATGTGGTGGAACGACAGCTATCATGAAACGGTGCTGCCCTTTACCAACAACATTCCCCAGCGCGATGGCGGCACCCATATGGCGGGCTTCCGCGGCGCGCTAACCCGGACGCTGACGAAATATGCGCAAGACAGCGGGATCGCCAAGCGCGAGAAGGTCGATTTCACCGGCGATGACGCGCGCGAGGGGCTGACCTGCGTGCTGTCCGTGAAGGTGCCCGATCCGAAATTCTCCAGCCAGACCAAGGACAAGCTGGTCTCGTCCGAGGTGCGTCCCGCGGTCGAGAACCTCGTGAACGAGAAGCTTTCCGAGTGGTTCGAGGAAAACCCTGCGCAGGCCAAGGTCATCGTCGGCAAGATCATCGAAGCCGCGCTGGCCCGGGAAGCCGCCCGCAAGGCGCGCGAGCTGACACGGCGCAAGACCGCGATGGATGTGGCGAGCCTGCCCGGCAAGCTCGCCGATTGTCAGGAAAAGGACCCGGCGCTGTCGGAAGTTTTCCTTGTCGAAGGGGACTCGGCCGGCGGTTCGGCCAAGCAGGGCCGCGAGCGGAAAAATCAGGCGGTGCTGCCGCTGCGCGGGAAGATCCTCAACGTGGAACGCGCGCGGTTCGACCGGATGCTGAGCTCGGATCAGATCGGCACGCTGATCACCGCGCTTGGCACCGGGATCGGGCGCGACGAATTCAACCTCGACAAGCTGCGCTACCACAAGATCGTCATCATGACGGACGCCGACGTTGACGGTGCGCATATCCGCACGCTTCTGCTGACTTTCTTCTTCCGGCAGATGCCCGAGCTGATCGAGCGCGGCTATCTCTATATCGCGCAGCCGCCGCTGTACAAAGTTGCGCGCGGCAAATCCGAGGTCTACCTCAAGGACCAGAACGCGCTGGATGATTACCTTGTGCATCAAGGGGTTGAGGGGGCGATCCTGCGGCTGGGCACGGGCGAGGAAATCTCGGGCCAAGACCTTCTGCGCGTGGTCGAAGAGGCGCGGCTGATCAAACGCATCCTTGCGAGCTTCCCGACGCATTACCCGCGCAACATCCTCGAACAGGCCTCAATCGCGGGCGCCATGGTCGCGGGCTGGATCGATGCCGATGCGCAGGGCGTGGCTGATGCGGTGGCGGCGCGGCTCGATCTGGTGGCGGTGGAGTATGAACGCGGCTGGACCGGCCGGCCGACGCAGGACAAGGGTCTGCGGCTGAGCCGGTCGCTGCGCGGCGTCGAAGAGGCGCGCACGCTCGATGGTGCCGTGCTGCGCTCGGGCGAGGCGCGGCGGCTGGCGCAGCATACCGAGGCACTGCGTGAAACCTATGGCCAGCCCGCGCGGCTGATCCGCAAGGACCGCGAGCAGCTGATTTTCGGGCCGCTCGACCTGGTGGCCGCGATCCTGCAGGAGGGCGAGAAGGGCCTGACGCTGCAGCGCTACAAGGGTCTGGGCGAGATGAACCCCGAGCAGCTGTGGGAAACCACGCTGGACCCGGCGGCCCGGACGCTGTTGCAGGTGAAGATCGACGATGTGGCCGAGGCCGATGACATCTTCACCAAGCTGATGGGTGATGTGGTCGAACCGCGCCGCGACTTCATCCAGCAAAACGCGCTGAACGTCGAAAACCTCGACTTCTGAACGGGTTGGGCGGCGCTCAGCCGCCCAACGCGCGGGCGATGTGATAGGTCGCGAAGGCCGCGGCATAGGCCAGCGCGAACATGTAGCCCGCTGCGATCCAGGCCCAGCGCGCGCTACCGGCCTCGCGCCGGATCACCGCCAGCGTGGCCAGACATTGCGGCGCGAAGATGAACCAGGCGATCAGCGCGAGCGCGGTCGCAAGGCTCCAATGCGCGGCGAGGATCGAGCCGATCGCCTGCGTGCTGTCGCCCTCGACCGCGTAAACGGTGCCGAGCGCCGCCACCAGCACCTCACGCGCGGCCATGCCGGGCACCAGCGCCACGGAAATCTGCCAGTTGAAGCCGACAGGGGCCAGCAGCGGCTCGATCAGATGGCCGATGCGATAGGCGAAGCTGCCGCCCTCGGCCATGCCCGGCTGCGGGAAGGTCGAGAGCACCCAGATCGCCACGCTGGCCGCGAAGATCGTGGTCCCGGCGCGCCGCAGAAAGGCGGTCGCGCTTTGCCACAGGCCCAGCGCCATGCCGCGCGGCCGCGGCAGCTTGTAATCGGGCAGGTCCAGCATGAAGGGCGCTGCGATCTCGCCGCGGCGGAGCAGGATCCGGGTCAGAAACGCAACCGTCAGCGCCGAGACTATCCCCGCCGCATAGAGGCCAAACATCACCAGCCCCTGCAGCCCGACCCCGCCCAGCACCGTGCGATGAGGCACGAAAGCGCCGATCAGCAGCGTATAGACCGGGATCCGCGCCGAGCAGGTCATCAGCGGCGCGATCAGGATCGTGGTCAGCCGGTCGCGGCGGTCATCGATCACCCGCGTCGCCATGATGCCGGGAATGGCGCAGGCAAAACTGGACAGAAGCGGGATGAAAGCACGGCCATGCAGTCCGGCGTGGCCCATCAGCCGGTCCATCAGAAAGGCCGCGCGCGCCATGTAGCCCAGATCCTCGAGCGCGAGGATGAAGGCGAAGAGGATGACGATCTGCGGCAGGAAGACGACGACGCCGCCAACCCCGGCGATCACCCCGTCGATCAGGAAGCTGCGCAAGAGGCCCGCGGGGACCACACCCGCGATCGTGGCCGAGAGCGCATCGAACCCGGCAGAAATCAGCTCCATCACCGGCGCGGCCCCGGCGAAAACTGCCTGAAACATGACGAACAGCAGCAAAAGCAGGAAGAGCGGACCGAAGATCGGGTGCAGCACCACGGCATCGACCCGCGTGCTGAGCGTGCGCGGCATGGGCGGATGGGTGACCGCGGCGCCGATTATCCGGTCGGCCTCGGCCAGGGCGCTGCGCAGATCTGCGGCGCTCGGCTCGGTCCAGGTGATCGGCCCGCGCGGCGCAAGGCCCGCGTCGATCAGGCTGTCGAAGGCCTGCCAGAGCGCCTCCATACCGCCGCGCCGCACGGCGGTCGAGGCGACGACCGGGATACCGATCAGCTGCGCCATCCGGTCGAGGTCAATCTCGATGCCGCGGTGGCGCGCGATGTCGATCATGTTGATCACCAGCATCACCGGCAGGCCGCAGCGGCGCAGCTCTTGCGTCAGGCGCAACCCGGGCCGCAGGTGGGTCGCATCGGCCACGACCAGCAGCAGATCGGGTTCGATACCGTCATCGCGGCGCCCCAGAACGATGTCGCGGGTGACCTCTTCGTCGGGGCTGCGCGCGCGCAAACTATGGGTGCCGGGCAGGTCGATGAGGGCAAGTGCGTGGCCGCCGGGGGTGATCGCCTGACCGATCTTGCGCTCGACGGTGACGCCGGAATAATTGCCAACCCGCTGATTGGCCCCGGTCAACGCATTGAAAAGGGATGTTTTTCCGCAGTTCGGCGCGCCAACCAGGGCAACGCCCACCGGGGCCTCGGTCCGCCGGGCTGTGTCGCGCATCCCCGTTACCGCGCAAGGATCGCCATCGCGTCACGGCGACGCAAGGCGACAGTCGCATGACCCACGCGCACCGCGATCGGATCGCGCCCAAAGGGTCCCTCGTGGAGGACCTCAATCTCGGCCCCTTCGATGAAGCCAAGCTCAATCAGGCGGCGCTCCATTTCGTGGGACGACAGGCGCCCGCGTCCTTCGATCGGCAGGAGGCAAACGACCGAGCCACGATAGCCGCGGCGCGCCGTGCCAAGCGCCGTTGTGGAGATCGGGGAATCGATCGGGCCGAGTTCCATGACGCGCCTTTCGTTTTCTGCTTTCTGATAAATTAACTCGGTTTAACGCGGCAACCTTGATCCTGATCAAATCGCTTGGAATTGATCAGGCCAAGATGCGCGATGCAGCCAGATCGGACCGCGCCCAGAGTCCCTCTGCCCCGTCGGGAGTTTGCTGCAGCTGCGTATAGATTTCAGCTGGCAGAGCCGCCGGCAGGACAGGCGAAGCAAGATGACCGAGCACAGCAGCGACGAAACCACCAAACTTCTCAACACCGGCACCCGACGTCATGGCCGGGCGTGGTGGATCGTCGGCGCCGCGCTGGATAGTGCCCCGCGGCGTGGTGTAGGAGCGCCGACCCTCGGAGAGGTCAGGGCTTGATCAGGTGGCCACGGCGGGCAGCCTGACGGTTGGATTGTCG